>CAZLBQ010000914.1:0-1501 GCA_964557745.1 uncultured Anaerolineales bacterium | reverse complement strand
CTCGCCGGCATTGCTCATCAATGCGGGGAGTTTTCTCCTGAGATCTGTCTTTGTCAGCCGGATCCAGGAGCCGGTCGGCGGGGCGCATGACCGGCGGGCGCTGCGCGTTGTGGCGGCTCAGACACGTACCGATCTGGCGGAGGGCTATCGTGCTCTGGCGCGCAGCGCGCCACTCACTTTTCTGTTTGTCGTTCGCCTGGTCGCCAGCGTCGGCTTCGCGGCCTTCAACGTCTTCGAGGTGTTGCTGGTCAAGGATGTCTTGCACGGGACGGATCAGCAGTATGGCCTCTTCCTCGCCGTCTGCGGCTTGGGCGGCATCTTGGGCGCCATTCTGCTGCCGCCCTTGCAGCGGCGCTGGGGGCTAGAGCGGCTGTGGGCGTGGCTCCTGCTCCTGGGCGCCCTGACCTTCTTCCCCTACGCCAACGTTCCCCACTACGGCGTGGTCCTGGCGGTCGTCTTCGTGCAGACTGCGGCCCTGTTCGACTGGGGTGTGCTCCAGCTGTCGCTCTTGCAGCGCATCATTCCCGCCGCCGTGCGCGGGCGGGTGTTTGCCCTGTTCGGCACCGGGGATAGCCTGGCGCGGATGGTCGTCACGCTCGGCTTCGGCCTGCTGGTGGATCACGGGGGGGTTGTCGTCGTCTTCAACGTCGTTGGCGTCGTCGTCACCCTCGGTGGTCTGTACGCCCTGCGCGGCTATCGCCGGCTGCCGCCCGAGGACAACGCGGTTCGCCACGCGCCTGGCCACGAAGTTGGTTCACCGTTGCCCGACATCGCCTAGCGTCACCCTGAGAAGACCATGTCGCACACGACACGCGCTGGGGGAAGACCCTTTCGCTGTCACCCCGAACGCAGTGAGGGGTCTCCTCTGGAAACGCTGCCAGAGCCGATGCCTCGCTCCGCTGCTACGGGTCGACCGTGAAGAGGACCGCGTTTGACTGCCCCGCTGCGTTCCTCAGATACACGTTGTACGTTCCCGGCTGGCCGTACAATGCGTCGGGGACAGACGCGGTCAGCAGAGATGGACCAGCGTACGCCGTGCTCAACTCGGTCGTGCCAAAGACCACGACCGTATCGCGGGTGGCGTTCCGGGTTTCAATCGCCAGGGCCGACTGCCCATCCGACTGAACCTGGAACTTCTCGCCGCGTCGGATGCTCGTCGGCAAGAGCCGTTCAATCGTCGGCCTGGCCTGAGCGGCGGGGCGCGCAGCCGCGAGGAGCGCCTCAGACGGCCCCGCTGCCGCATCCACCAGACTGACTTCGTCCAGCCATATCGACGCCCCCGGCGTGTTGCTTGAGAGATAGATACGCAGCGCCTTCGCCGTCGCCGGCGCTGTGGTAGCCATCTCGTAGTAACCGTATTCCAGCGAGGGATAGAACGGCACCCACGGATTGGATGACTTTTGGTTGTCCCCCTCGAAGATGAGATGGTATTTTCCCATGCTGTTTGGCTGGTCGGCTTTGGCAAATAGACGCAGTCGGTAGCTTTGGCCAGGCTTAATCG
>CAZLBQ010000913.1:0-1502 GCA_964557745.1 uncultured Anaerolineales bacterium | reverse complement strand
GCCAGGACGAGTCGCATACCGGGCAGGGGTTTGGCTGTCGGGTTGACCTATGCGGTGGGCGTGGCGGAGGACGGTAGGGTAGCGCTGCCGGTAGGCTGTAGAGTAGGAGGGGGCAAGCGGTTGGCGTTAGCAGATGACGTGATGGTTGGCCCGGCGCCGAGGATGAGGGGAAGATACAGGGTCGCGGAGGTTGCTTGCGGGTAGACCTGCCCCGCCTGGCGCAGCAGCCAGAGACTGACCACGGCCAGCCAGACCCAGGTGGGCCAGCGTTTGTGTCGCATTGTCGCTACCCACTCTGACCGGAGTTGCGCGCTTTACAGAGTTGTGGCATTGTTGTCTATCATCACCATTCGCGGGGGGGCCGCGGAGAACGTGTATGGACCCCAACGGCGCTCTTGAACACGCCCTGGACAGTTGGCTCAACGCCCGCGACAAATTGGCGGCCTTCGAAGCCATCCACCTGACGATGTACCTGATTGCCCACGAGAGCCATCTCCCCATCCATCCGGCTGAGTTGCCCCCTGACATTGTGCGGGAGTGGCGCGCGGCAGCCCTGGAGGAGAGTCGGGCCTACCTCGAACTCCTCGACCTGATGGCGGAGATTCGAGAGCCTACCTAGAACGCGCGGCGGGCGAGCGAGTCGGTCAGCGTCAACAGGACGCCGCCAGCGGGGGTGGTGGTGAACGGGGCGAGCGCCTGGCGCGCCTGGCTTAGGTAGTCATCGGTGAGGCGGCGCACATGGTCGGCTGCGCCGCTGGCCTCCAGAATCGCTACCACGCGCTGGACGTCGGCCTCGCTCAGGACGGACTGCGAGTACAGACGACGCAGAGTCTCGCCATCGGCGGCGTCGGCGTGCTCGAAGGCATACGCCACCGGCAGGCTCTTCTTCCGCCGCCGGATGTCGTTGGCGGCGCGCTTGCCCGTCTGGGCCGGGTCGCCCCACACCCCGAGATCGTCATCCCGAATCTGAAACGCCAGGCCGAGAGCGTGGCCGAAGTGGGCCAACGTGGCGACCACATCGGCTGGGGCCTCGGCCAGCAGCGCGCCGATGTGGGTCGACGCCGACAGAAGCGCTGCCGTCTTGCCACTAATCATACGCAGATAGTCGGCTTCGGTGACGGCCAGCCGGTCCTCGAACGACATATCCAGGTACTGCCCCTCGGTGATGGCCAGGCAAGCGCGGTCATAGACCACGCTCACCCGGGTCAGAGTACCGGCGGAGACACCCCAGTCCAAGAGGCGGGCAAACGCCAGACGGGCCAGGACGAACAAACCGTCGCCGGCGTTGATGGCCTGGGCATCCCCCCACCGCTTCCATAAAGTAGGGCGGCCGTGCCGCGTTTCATCGCGGTCCTCGACATCGTCGTGGATCAGCGAGAAGTTGTGGGTCAACTCGATGGCCGCCGCCGCCGGGGCGGCCCGCCGCCACTCCCCGCCCGCTGCCTCACAGGCGAGTAGCAGGAACAGGGGGCGCAGGCGCTTGCCGCTGCGGCCGGCGGTGC
>CAZLBQ010000912.1:0-1515 GCA_964557745.1 uncultured Anaerolineales bacterium | reverse complement strand
CCCCTCTGCCCGGACTTCGTCGTCGAGTTGCGCTCGCCGTCCGACCGCTTACGGACCTTGCAGCGCAAGATGGAGGAGTACCTCGCCAATGGCGCTCGGCTCGGCTGGCTCATCGACCCGACGACGAAGACCGTCTACGTCTATCGACCCGACCAATCCGTCGAGACCCTGACCGACCCGGAGACAGTCAGTGGTGAGCCGGTCCTGCCCGGCTTTAGCCTTAACGTGAGTGAGATTTGGTGAACTTTCGGAATTTTGGGCTATTTATCCTAAAAAACCCGTATCCAGGAGTTGACTCTAACCGTTTCTTGATATAGAATGGTCCCAACACGGTCGAATGTATACCACGTCCAGGACGGAGCTTCCATGATCCGCAACGGCCTGTCGATTATCGTCCTTATTAGCGGCCTCCTCGTCATCGTAGTCGAGGGGGTAACACGCGCTGAGGGGCGGTAGAGGCCGCACACGGGTTAGACACACAGGTTTGAAACCCCTCAGCGCAAAGCTGAGGGGTTTTTAATTACAACCCACAGGCGACTCCGTCGTCGCCGCCGAAGTCAATGACGCCTTCGCCTTGCCCATCGTCTGGTCCGTCCAGATGGGGGCCAGCGCGAGGGCGTTTGTGTTTGACCTACGGTATTCATAACGGTCGGCCGGCTCCTCTGTGAGACGCCGCCACCCAACTAGTGGAGGACTTATGCAGCGAACGGGCGGACAGATTGTGTGGGAAGCGTTGCAGCGCGAAGGGGTCGATGTGGTGTTTGGCTATCCTGGCGGCGCCATCCTCCCCACCTACGACGCGATGGTGGGCTACCCCGTTCACCATGTCCTGGTGCGTCACGAGCAGGGCGCGTCGCACATGGCCGACGGCTACGCCCGCGCTACCGGCAAAGTCGGCGTGTGCATCGCCACCTCCGGCCCCGGCGCCACCAACCTCATCACCGGCCTGGCAACGGCGATGCTCGACAGCTCGCCGGTCGTCGCCATTACGGGCCAGGTGGGTAGCAAGGCCATCGGCACCGACGCCTTCCAGGAGACCGACGTTACAGGCGTCTCGATGCCCGTCACCAAGCACAACTACCTGGTGACGGACGTGCGCGAGTTGCCCCACGTCATGCGCGAGGCGTTCTATATCGCCCGCAGCGGCCGGCCCGGCCCCGTCCTGGTGGACATCGCCAAGGATGCCCAGCAGGCCACGCTCGACTTCGAGTGGGACGACCGCCCCATCCGTCTACGCGGCCATCGCCCGCGCGCCCGCGCTGTGTCCGAGAACATGGCGCGCGCCCTGGAGATGATCCGCGCCGCCAAGCGGCCCGTTATCCTGGCCGGCCACGGCATCGTCCTGTCGGGGGCCTACCAGGACGTGCGCGAGTTCGCCGAGAAGACGAACACCCCGGTGGCCCTGACTCTGCTGGGCATCGGCGCATTCCCGCGCTCCCACCCACTGTGTCTGGGGCCGATGGGCATGCACGGTGAGGCGTATGTCAACCGCGCCATCCAGGAAGCCGACCTGCT
>CAZLBQ010000911.1:0-1518 GCA_964557745.1 uncultured Anaerolineales bacterium | reverse complement strand
CGCACCCCTCAGTCACGCGCCCCCCGGTCCGCCTGGTCCATATCCCCTGCGTCGACTCGTTCCTGACGCCCATTCCCCTCCGTGCCCTGCGCTACGGCGTCGCCGTGGCGTTGCCCGTCATGCAGGAGGGCTTCGGCGTCCTCACCCACTGCCGCGTGGGCGCGCACCGCAGCGTCGTCATGGCCTGCGCCATCCTCATCGCCCAGGGCTACACCGCCGACGAGGCCATGCGGCTGGTCAAGCAGAAACGCGCCCTGGCCGACCCCGACACGTGGTATATCCGCCGGCAGATTCGCGCCTTCGAGCAGGCGTGGACCCGGCCAGGCTCCCCTCTGCGAAGGTGAACATTCCTCCACACACCAGTGTGACTCCTCATCCCCGCTTGCCTGCTCCTGGGATATAATGGAGACGGCACAACCGAAGCGCGCTTGGCGCCGCATGCTGCGACGAGGCAGCATCCTTGTGTGCGTTCGCCTCCCCGCGGCGGCCCGTCATTGTTCGACCGCTTCCCTGTATCCACTGCCTTATCCCCTATGTGAGGAGTCTTAATTCATTTTCGCCCCTGTCCAAGGTCGGACAAGGCAACGAATACGTTCAAAGGAGAACGTCTCATGGACCTGAAGCTTCTGCTTGAGTTCGCGGTCGTCCTGGCCGCGATCGCCCTCGGCGCGCGCTTTGGCGGCGTCGGCCTGGGCCTCTGGGGCGCGGTGGGCGTCTTTGTGCTCGCCGTCGTCTTCGGCCTCCCCCCCACCAGCCCCCCCATTGATGTCATGCTCATCATCATCGCCGTCGTCATGGCGGCGTCTGTCATGGAGGCGGCCGGCGGCATCGACTACCTGGTGCGGGTCGCGGAGGGGATCATCCGCCGCTACCCCAAGCAAATCACCATCGTCGCGCCCATCGTGAGCTACGCCTTCACCTTCGGCGCGGGGACGGGCCACGTCTTCTACCCGCTGCTCCCCATCATCTACGAGGTCGCCCACGACAACGGCGTGCGCCCCGAGCGGCCCATCACCGTGTCGAGCATCGCCTCGCAGCAAGCCATCACGGCCAGCCCGGTGTCGGCCGCCATGGCCGCCATGCTCGTCCTGTTCGCGCCCATGGGCTTCGGCCTGCCCCAGATCATGCTGATTGCCGTCCCCGCGACGATTGTCGGCGTCCTGGTCGCGGCCCTCATTGAGACCCGCATCGGCAAGGACCTGCAATTCGACGAGGAGTACAAGCAGCGGCTGGCGTCGGGCGAGATCGAGCCACCCCACTCGCACAAGGTCGGTGAAGCCCGGCCGCCCCTGCCCAAGGGCGCCAAGCTCAGCGCCATGCTCTTCCTGGTCGGCGTCGCCATCGTCGTCCTCGCCGGCGCCTTCCCGCAGCTGCGCCCCCTCGTCCCCGGCGCCAACAACACCACCGCGCCGCTCGGGATGCCCCTCACCATCCAGATTGTAATGCTCTCCATCGGCGCTCTGATGCTGTGGCTTACCAAAGCTCCGGTGAACGATTTGCCCAATCCGAAGGTGTCGC
>CAZLBQ010000910.1:0-1521 GCA_964557745.1 uncultured Anaerolineales bacterium | reverse complement strand
ACGGCGGTCATCGATGAGGAGCTGGGTGCATAACTCACCGCCGAGGGCACAGAGGGCGCGCGTCAATTGACGATTGACAATTAACCATTGACGATTCAAGCCTGTGGCGCCGGCGCGATCCCCACCAGGAGCGTCAGCCGCCCCTCGCCCCGGTTCGTGACGCCGTGCGGGACGCCCGCCGGCGCCCACACCGTCACGCCCTCCCCGGCCGTCCGCGTCTCGTCGCCCACCACAAACTCCCCCTCCCCTTCCAGCACAAAGTAGAACTTGTCCTGGTCGGCGTGGCGGTGGAGGTGCTGTTCCTGCCCCGGCTCCAGACAGTTGAGGCCCAGCAGCAGCCGCTCGCTCTCGAACAGCGTTGCCTTGTAGTGCTTGTCGGCCCGCGCCCCGACGCGTTCTTTATAGTCCAGGAAATTCGTCATTCTCCCTCACTCTGTAGCGTCGTGACTACACGAAGGAATCGTCGCGCAGCGCCAGCGCCGCGTAGATTTCCTTGAGGAACCGCGACGGCCGCGCCCCCAGCAGCCGTGGCGCAGCCAACCCCGCCTGCGGCGCGAGCTGCTGGAACGTCGCAAACGACAGTGGGTGCGGGACCCAGAGGTTGCCCTGGTCGACGTTGTACTCGACGAGGAGAAGCCGCCCGCCCGGCTTGAGATAGCCCCGCACCGTGCGCAGGACGGCGGCTTTGTCGCGGAAGAAGTGGAGGACATTCGCCATCACCGCCCCGTCCAGCGGCGGCAGGTCCAGCGGCTGGGTCAGGTCGGCGGCGACGAGGTGGAGACGCGTGGCGGGAAACTGGGCGGCGAAGGCGGCGTGCTGGCGCTCCAACCGCCCCCGGTCCCTGTCAATCGAGGTGATGTCGGCGTCCGCGCCGACCAACTCGCGCAGCGCCAGCGTGAACGCCCCGTCCCCTGAGCCAAAGTCGGCCCACACGCCCCCCGGGCCGGGCGCCCCCGCCCGCAGCAAGTCGACGTGGTCGCGGTGATTCACGAGGCGCCATACCCTTCGCTGGCGGCGCTGGAAGGGACCGTCCCTACGCGAACGACAGCGCCCGCACCAGTTGCATCAGGCTAAAGTCGAGCACAATCACCGTACGCGGCATGTCCGCCAGGTTGATCTCGTCCAGCCGGGCGACGTGCTGCGACTGCTTAACAACGATGTCACGCGCCCGACCCAGCAGCCAGTTGTAGCGGTCGACGGCGTAGCCCGGCTTGAGCGGTGTGCCCGGACTGGCCTGGGCCAGCGGCCGCCAATCGGCGTGCATCTGCGCCGTGTAAGCGCGCAGCGTGTCCAGCTTGGCCAGCTTCCTGTCCAGCGCCCCCATCAGGCCCGCTCGCATGACCTGGCCCAACATCACGACGAAATCGGCCCGCGTCGCCGTGGTAAAGTCCGCTTCGTCTGGCCGCAGCCCCTCGATCCACTTGAACTGGTCCCCCAGGCCGGGCCGCACCTCGCTATACGCAGCCAGCAGCCGCTCACTCGCGCTTCGGGCGTCGACCGGCTCAAACGGCGCAGCCAGCG
>CAZLBQ010000909.1:0-1524 GCA_964557745.1 uncultured Anaerolineales bacterium | reverse complement strand
CAGTCCGAACAGGTACTGACCCTCAAGGTCGAGTATCCTAAGCCCTAACTCGGCCTCTCTGGACCTCGTCGCCGCCGACCCGCTTCAGCAGTCTCTCAGGAACGCCAATGCCTCTACTCGCGACCGACCGAGGCAGCGGAAGCGACAACGGCGCCATAGATCGCCCGAAGCGGGTCTGGACACGATACTGGGGGGAGACGCACCGATGCGTCTCCCCCTCTCGCGTGGCCGGCCGGTTGTCCTGCATCCTTTAGCGAGGGGCGGCATCCCTTCGCGATGGCGTTCCTATCATATCCATGGACTGCTGGACGAAGGGGAAGATGAACCAGACGCTTGTGAGGCCGAACAACACGCCGGTCAGGAGGCGTAGCCACCAGTTGAGGGAGCCGAGCGCGTCACCAGCGTAGAAACCCGACGCCAGCTGGTGGCCGGTCAGGATGGCGAACCAGGCATTCGTGTCCCGGAATCCCCACTCAGTCACGTCGTTGACGAGATGCGAGAAGCCGTCGAGGAACATGGGCAGCACACCCACCGCCAGGAAGACGCGCCAGGACAGGCGTGGCAGCCGACGCCGCAGCACGCCAAATACTAGGGCCCCGACCAGCATCGCGGTGTACATGGACACCATGCGGTCCGAGAAGGCCACCTTGTAGCCCATCTCCGGTGTCCCGACGAACTGGCGGCGCAGTAGAATGTTATCGGACGGCCAGACGGCCTGAATCTCGTTCAGGCTGTACATGGCCTTCGTGCCGAACAAGAAATAGGAGCGCTCCGGTAACTGGTGACAGGTGAGGCCGTAGGCGAAGTAGATGAGTTGGGCAGGCCCGTGGTAGCCTCGAGCCATCAGGACGGGGGCCAGCCAGGGCAAGCCGACAAACAGAGCGAGCGCGAGGCTGACGATGAACACCCAGTGCCGAAGAACACGAGACAGAGGGTCGCTCCGCTCCTCAACAGTCCCCACCGCGAGCTGGTTCTGCGCAGGAACCATGACCCACCGCCCATCTAGAAGCCCTACCGCTTCGTCGCGCACAACAAAACGACGTCTGCCGCGAATCACCAAGGAGGCGGCCTGATGCCGCCCCCTTCTCACACGTGCTCGGAGAGCGTGCCAGCTCACACCAGCAACTGGGGATTGAGCATCCCGAAGATCATGGCAACGTGGGCGACCACGAGGAAGACCCCGACGAAGGCCGCATGCCAGCCGAGCCTCTGGGTAGAGTTCATGCGCCGCCCCACGATCCCCAGCGACAACAGGGCGATGGCGAGCAGCGGTACGACGCCCAGCAGGTAGAATCCCACGGCGATTCGCTAAGCGAACAAGCTCCATTATCCCCGCCTTCCTGAGGCTTGCCTGAGGCAATGCTGAAGAGGTGCTGAATCTACGGGCTCAACCTGGCGTCTCGCCAGCAAGGGGCAGTCGTACGCTGACCGTTGTCCCTCGGCCCGTCGTGCTTTCGACGCGAAGGGCGCCGCCGTGCTGCTCAACGATCCACTGGGCGATGGGCAAGCCCAGCCCTGTCCCGC
>CAZLBQ010000908.1:0-1528 GCA_964557745.1 uncultured Anaerolineales bacterium | reverse complement strand
CGCTCGTGATGGTGGGCGGGGCGTCGACAGCCTCTGGACCCGTGTAGCTGCTGTAGAACAGCCGCACGTCGAGATTAGAGAACTGGCGCAGACTGCCACTCGTGGCATCCGGCCCATTCGAGCGGTACTGCGCCGCCGTGAGCGCCAGGCGCGTCGGGCCGCCCTGGAGCGCATCCACGTAGTTGACGCTCGTCAAGACGCCGGGATAGAAGTTGGTCGAGCCAAAGGCGATGAAGCCGCGATCCAGTTCGGTGGTCGGCGCGCTGGTCAGCGGCGTGACATTGGCCTGGTCGGTATACGCCCCGCCCCAGAAGCCTACCCCGCGCAGCGTCTTGCCCGCCACACTGACGTCGTACAGGTCCAGCGGCAGGACGGGGTCGAGGGGGTTAGCGACGACGCCGCTGCCGCCCGTGATGTATGTCGCGTTGACCGTCCCGCCTCCGGCGACGTTCAAGGACACCGTGGTGGGTGCGCTGAGGGTCGGCGTCAGGCGGATGATGCCGTCGGTCGCCGTTCCCTGCGGTTGGCCGACGGCCAGGGCGAAGGGTGCGCCGGGAATGGGGTCCGCGCCGCGCACCACGACCTGGTCAGCCGTCGGGGCATAGCGTACGCCCGGTACGTCGATGCGCAGCATGGGCAAGCCAAACAGCGTCGTCATCAACACGACCTTGTCGTGAATGCCGCGCGGGGTGGGGGTACCGGCTTGGTACTCGCGTTTGGCCGCCATGAGCGCCTTGCCTAGTGAGATTTCCCCCGGCCCAGTCCGCAACTGCCGCGCGTAGTCGAAGAACAGGCGCTCGCTGTACTCCAGGAGTTCGGTGTCGCCGTAGGCGTAGCCCGTCGAGGCGACCAGAGTGGCTTGACGGCGGTTGAACGCTTGCGCCCAATCGACATCGGGCGTGACCCCGACGATGGCATCCTCGCGGGGGATGTTGTAGCCCGCGTGGCAGCCGAGGCCGATGACAAGGCTGTTACTGAAGTTCACGGGCGAGGCCAGCAGGTCGTCGGTGGTCAGGCGCGAGGAGTAGTCGGCCGCCAGCAGCCCGGCCGCGCTGAAGTGGCCGGCCAGGAACACCAGATCGTTGCGCGTCTGGAGGAGCGAGGTCCGCAGGTCGTTGGCCTTCCAGGCCGTCGGGTCAGACGGCGCTAGCCCCGCGGCCTGGATACGTTGGGAGGGGGCGGTGTTCAGGGCCAGTTGGAACTCCTGGCGGACGGCTGCGGCGGCGTCGGCGACGAAGTCATAGCCCGTGACGAGGGACGACGAGGGGCGGAGCACGCCGTCGGTGGCGATGTAGGCGTCGAGCATCCCTGTCGCCTCCGCTGCCGTCTCGACCAGGCGGCCGACCGCCAGGCCAGGCAGCGGGAAGCGGTAGTCGGTGCGCTTCACGCGGAGGCCGCGCCCGTAGCCATCCTGGCTGAGCACCTGGCCGTTCTTGAGGGCGGCCTGCGAGGCGGTAATGTCGCTGACGGGCGGCACGCCCATGTCCAGCGCACCCTGGGAGTTGTTGTTGGGCAACAGGGCGACCAG
>CAZLBQ010000907.1:0-1532 GCA_964557745.1 uncultured Anaerolineales bacterium | reverse complement strand
GTGGCCCGGAATGGCGTTGAAGCTCTCCGCCTCACCCACGCTCAATCCGCGCGCCACCGCCTCGCGTACAATGGCCTCCCCTAGCGGGTGTTCGCTGTTCTTCTCCGTCATTGCCGCCCAGTGCAGGACTTCTGCCGCTGACACAGACTCGTCCACTACGACAACGTTGGTAACCGAAGGCTCACCCTTCGTCAGAGTGCCCGTCTTGTCGAAGACCACGGTGGTGATCTTGGCAATGTTCTCGATAGCCTCGGCGTTCTTGAACAGAACGCCGTGTTCAGCCGCCTTACCCGTGCCGGCCATCATCGCGCTCGGCGTGGCAAGTCCGACGGCGCATGGGCACGAGATGACGAGGACCGTCACACTCAGGAGCAGGGCGAAGCCGAAGACCCCGATCTCACCCAACTGGTAAGGTGACATCAGGAAGGCGCTGTTGGGGTCGAAGAAGAGCTGGTAGCCGATGAAGAACCAGAAGAAGAACACCAGCAGCGCCAGGATGTGGACGCCGAGGATGAAGTGGCCGGCGACCCAGTCGGCCAGCTTCTGGATAGGCGCCTTGCTCGCCTGGGCATCCTCGACCAGCCGGATGATCTGCGCCAGGGCCGTATCAGCCCCGACTTTGGTTGCCCGGAAGCGGAATGCCCCCGTCTTGTTCAGCGTCCCGCCGATGACGCTATCCCCGGTGCGCTTCTCCACTGGAAGAGACTCGCCCGTTAACATACTTTCATCGACAGCCGAGTAGCCTGTGACGACGACGCCATCCACCGGCACTTGCTCGCCTGGCCGCACGAGAACGATGTCGTCTGCCACGACCTCCTCGGCCGGAATCTCTACCTCTTGCTCGCCATGTAGCACCCGCGCCTGCTTGGGCTGCAGACGCATCAACTTGCGGATGGCCTCGCTCGTGCGCCCGCGGGTCACTGCTTCGAGGAAGCGCCCCAAGACGATGAAGGTCGTCAAGAGGGCAGCCGACTCGAAGAAGGTCGCCCCCTCACCACCGAAGCCGGCGGTGGGAAAGAGGGTGTTGATGAGGGCGATGACATACGCGGCCCCAATGCCCGTCGCATACAGCAGGTTCATGTCGGTGACGCCATGCCTCAAGCCACGCCACGAGTTGACGAAGAACTGCCGGCCGGGCCCAAAGACAATAGGGGTCGCGAGGAGCCCCAGCACCCACTTGTAACCCAGCCACGCAGGGACGAACTGGGGCAGAATCCACATGTCGCGGAAAGTACCGACCATGATCACCATCGCTACAGGCACGGTGAACAGCAGGTACTGGCCCTGGCGACGCACCTCTCGCTGGCGGGCTTCGCGTTCGCGGTCAAGCGCATCGGCTCCACTGATCTGCACTTGCGCCTGATACCCCGCCTCTTGGACCGCGTTTAGCATTTGTTGGGTGGTAATCAGGCCAGGAACATAGATAACACGCGCTGTCCCAAGACCGAGGCTGACCGTGGCTGCTGTGACGCCGGGTAGGTTGGTCAGGGCGCCCTCGACGTGAGCCATGCACGAGGCGCACGTCATTCCTG
>CAZLBQ010000906.1:0-1533 GCA_964557745.1 uncultured Anaerolineales bacterium | reverse complement strand
GTAGCGCCGACTTCAGTCGGCCCTTAGCGCAGCCGCTTACGGAAAATAAGCTCACTCACCCCGGGCAGGACGTAGTCGGGCAGGGCGCCGACCTGCTCGTACCCCAGGCGGCGGTAGAACCGCTGCGCGGCGGTGTTGAAGTCGGACACCAGGAGGAACATATCGGGACTGATCTGGCGCGCCTCGGCCTCAGCGGCTTGCATCAGCGCCGCGCCTACCCCCTGGCTCTGCGCGCTCGCGGCCACACCAATCAGGCGAATGTACGCGCTGCGGACGAAGGCCCCCCGTAGGTAGCATAGCACGAAGCCCGCCACGGCGTCACGCTCGACGGCCACGAAGCCGTGGCCCCCGTCGCTGAGCGACTGACGAAGCACGGCCTGCGCGGACGCCTCCGTGACGCCGTAGCGCTGCCAGAGGGGGGCGCTGGCCATGAGGGCGGCGCAGGCGGAGATGTGGGTGTCGGCAAGGGGGGCAATGTGCATCGTCCCTGCTAGGCCTTGCGCAGCCGCGGGTCCAGCACGTCGCGCAGGCTGTCCCCCAGCAGGTTGAAGCCCAGGACCGCGATCATGATCGCCAGGCCGGGGAAGATCGCCATCCAGGGCGCAAACTCCAGCAGGCGGCGGCTCTCGTTGAGCATGTTGCCCCACGACGGCTCCGGCAACTGGGTGCCCAGGCCGACAAAGCTGAGCGAGGCTTCGGTGAGGATGGCCCACGACAGGGCCAGGCTGACCTGGACGATGATGGGCGCGGTGATGTTGGGCAGGATGTGGCGGGCCAGCAGCCCAGGCGTCCCGACGCCGACGGCCTGTGCCGCCGTGACGAACTCGGTCTCCTTGACCGACAGCACCGGCCCGCGTGTGACGCGGGCAAAGATGGGGATGTAGACGATGGCGATGGCGATGACCGTATTGAAGCGGCCAGGCCCCAGGGCGGCGGCGATACCCAGCGCCAGCAGAATGGCTGGGAAGGCGAACAGAATGTCCATCAAGCGCATGCTGACCTGGTCCACGGCGCCGCCGAAGAAGCCCGCCAGCAGGCCGATGAGCAGGCCGAGCGCCGTCGCCAGGGCGACCGCCGACACGGCGATGGTCAGCGAGGTGAAGGCCCCGCGCATCAGGCGGCTCAGAATGTCGCGGCCCTGCTCGTCGGTCCCCAGTTGGTACTGGGCGCTTGGCCCTTGCAGGCGGTCGCGCGGGTGGGTCTCCAGGTAGGGGTACGGCGTCCAGACGTTGGAGAGGAGCGCCGTGGCGACGAACAGCCCGACGAGGAGCAGACCCACCAATCCGCCGCGATTGCGCAGCAGACGGCTCCAGAGGGACGGCGGGCGGGGGCGGACGTCGGGGAGACACGGGGCGTGGACCAGGGGGGGAGTTGGAGCCGGGGCGGCGGACGGCGTGCTGCTGGCGGCCACGGGGTCGGGGAGCGGCTGGTGGCAGGTCATGCGAACCGAAACCGCGGGTCGGCGTAGCGGTAGAGCAGGTCCGCGAACAGGTTGATAAACACGAAGCTGATGGCGCTGACCAGGAGGGTCGC
>CAZLBQ010000905.1:0-1536 GCA_964557745.1 uncultured Anaerolineales bacterium | reverse complement strand
TGAGCCAACAATCAAGCACGGCAGACGAAGGCTCGCTCAGGGCCGGGGGTCCGGCGGCGCCTGGGAGCTAATGTCACTGAGCAGCGAGGAGCGCGAGCGCGTCAGGTGACGCGTCATCTCGTCCTTGACGGCCGCCGCGTCGCCGCGTTCGATGGCCGCGACGATGGCGTGGTGCTCGGCGGCCTCGGCGGCCGCGCGCTCGCGCCAGGTGCGGGAGCGCGAGTGGACCAGGGCGATGTGGATATGAGCGTGAAGTTGGCGGTAGAGGTCGAGCAGCTTGCGGTTGCCGCTCAACTCGACGAGGCGCAGGTGGAACTCGGCGTTGAGCCGGGTGTGCTCGTCGACGTCCCCCGCGTCGGCAATCTGGCGGGCCATGGCCTTGAGAGCGGCGATGTCCTGGGGGGTGACGTGCTGGAGGAGGGTGTCGGCGGCCAGGGCTTCCAGGGCGACGCGGATGGCGAGTACTTCGGACAGGTCGTCCGGGGAGATGGTGGCGACAAAGGTGCCCCGCCGCGGCTGGACTTCGACCAGTCCCTCGACGGCCAGCAGGGCCAGCGCGCCCTTGACCGGCGTCGGGCTGATGTTGAGCTGCTCGGCGAGCTGGTCAACATTGAGCTTCTCGCCGGGCGCGAAGGCGCCGCTGAGGATGCGCTCGCGGATGAGGCTGTAGACGGTGTCGGTCAGGCGCTCCTGGACCAGCGCCCCCAGCTCGGTCGCCATAGGCCGTCCTGCTGATTTGACGTGGCGGCTAACCGCTCGTAAAATCTGAAACCTGAAATATCAGATACCAACATTGCTATCGTATCATAGTCCTGGACGAATGTCAAGGGGCATTCGTGCGCAATACTCACGCGGAGGACGCAGAGGACGTGGAGGAAGTGAATATTATTCTTCCGCTGCGCCCTGTGCGTCCGCCGCGGTGAAGAGAGGAGGCGAGCATGGACAATCGTCAATCGTCCATTGTCAATCGTCAGGTGAGGCGGGTGGCGGAGACGTGCCTGAGCTACCCGTACAAGGTGTGGGGCTACGGCGAGGGGATCGCGCTGGAGGCGCTGCTCGCGGCGGGGGACCGGCTGGGGGAGCCGCGCTACCTCGACTTCGTGGCCGGGCTGATGGACCGCTGGCTGGCCGCCCGCGCCGACGTCCCCTACCCCGACCACGTCGCGCCGGGCGTCGCGCTGCTCCTGGTCTACGAGCGAACGGGCGACCGGCGGCTGCTGGACCGGGCGCGGGCGCTGGGCGACTTCTACGTCGGCCTGCCCCAGACCCGCCACGGGGCGCGGCTGCACCGCCCCGACCATCCCGACTTCCACAGCTATGTTTATGTCGACTGCATGGACTTCGACGCGCCGTTCCTGTGCGCCCTGGCGCGAGCGACGGGCGAGGGGGCCTGGTTCGACCTGGCGACCGATTGCCTGCTCGGCCACGCCCGCGTGCTGTGGGACGCGGGGCACGGGCTGTTCTACCACCTCTACGACGCCGAGCGCGACCAGACCAACGGGGCGTTCTGGGGGCGCGGCGCCGGCTGGGCGGCGG
>CAZLBQ010000904.1:0-1542 GCA_964557745.1 uncultured Anaerolineales bacterium | reverse complement strand
GAAATCTGGGGCGACGGCAACCAGTTGCGCGACTACAACTACGTGGACGACGTGGTCGAGGCGCTGCTGCGGGCAGCGGCCAGCGAGGCGGCCAACGGCAAGGTCTACAACCTGGGCGCGCCGCGTCCCTACAGCCACCTGGAGACGGTCGAGACGCTGCTGAGCGTGGCCGGAACGGGCCGCTATCGGCTCAAGCCCTTCCCGCCCGAGCGGGCCAAGATCGATGTCGGCGATGTCTACAGCAGCTACAAGCTGATCCAGGCCGAACTGGGCTGGGAGCCGAGGATCGATCTCCGCGAGGGGCTGGCGCGGACTGTCGCCTTCTACCGCGAGCACGGGCAGCAGTACTGGTAACTCATGAACCTTGACGAATACGCCCGCATGTACGCGGCGGAAGATACGCACTGGTGGTATGTCGGCATGCGCGAGGCGACGCTGGGCCTCCTCGACGGCCACCTGGCCGACGGAGCCGCGCAGCGGACGCCGCGTATTTTGGATGCAGGGTGCGGGACAGGCGGTTTGCTGCCTCACCTGGCCCGCCTGGGTTGGACAGCGGGCATCGACCTGTCGCCGGCGGCGTTGAGCTTCGCGCAGCGGCGCGGGCTGGCGCGGTTAGGGCAGGCGTCGGTGGAGTACCTGCCCTTCCGATCCGCGACGTTCGATCTGGTGACGTGCATGGATGTGCTGTATCATCTCCAGGTTCAGGAAGACCTCGCCGCGCTGCGCGAGTTCCACCGCGTGCTGCGGCCCGACGGCTGGCTGCTGGTCAAAGTGCCGGCCTTCGAAGCGCTGCGCGGGCAGCACGACCAGACGGTGCATACCCGCCACCGCTACACCCTGGATGAGCTACGCGCCAGGCTCGACGCGACCGGCTTTCGCGTCGAGCGCGCCACCTACGCCAATACCCTCCTCTTGCCCCTGGCGGCCGCCAAGCGCAGCCTCGAAGCGGTTTTACCCCTGGCCCCGGAAGGCTCATCGGATGTGATGCAGAACCCGTCGTGGCTCAACGCCGTGCTGACAGTGATTCTGCGGCTCGAAGCACGGCTGGTGCAGCGGGTCGACCTGCCGCTGGGTGTGTCGGCCATCGCCCTGGCCCAACGGCGGTAGGCATGGCGACGCGTCCCCGGCGGGAGACGCCGCCGCGTGTCGTACCCAGACCTGACAGGTTTCTGAAGTCTGTCAGGTTTGCGCGGCGTCTCAACGCGGCGCGGCGTATTTTACCAAGACCTGACAGGTTTCCAAAACCTGTCAGGTCTGCCCGTCCTCTCAATGTCACGACGAGTCGGCGCGATCTTACCACCAGCCAGGACCGCGCCACGCCGCTCCTCCACTGGCTCCTGGGGCTGACGCTCATCCTGGTCGTCGGGGCGCTGTTCCGGCTGCCCGCCCTCGACCGCATCCCCCCCGGCTTCCAATTCGACGAGGCGTACAACGCCAGCGACGCCTGGCGCGTCGTCCAGGGCGCGCGCGAGATGTTCTTCCCGGCGAACGGCGGCCGCGAGCCGCTGCTGAGCTACTGGCAGGCGCTGTTCCTGGCCGCCC
>CAZLBQ010000903.1:0-1552 GCA_964557745.1 uncultured Anaerolineales bacterium | reverse complement strand
TACTACAACCGTATTTGTCTGAAGGGCTGTTTTCAACGATAATCAAGCCAGAGCCATTATGTTGGAGACAGCCAATGACACCCGAAGACCTGGATGAGTGGGCCGACGACTTCGAAGCCTTTCACGCGCGCTTAGCCCACCTGTTTGCCCGTCGCGAATCGCGTCAGCAGGCCGCCAAGTATCTGCGCGGACTGCTGGCAAGCGTTGAACGCAAGAATAGCTGGCAGCTCGCCGAAGTCGTGGGCGACACGCTCCCCGATGCGTCGCAGCGCCTGTTGTATCGCGTGCACTGGGATGAGGATGCTGCCCGCGACGTGCTGCAGCAGTTCGTCAGCGAGACGTTGGGCGAGGACGACGGTATCGGCGTGGTCGATGAGACCGGCTTTCTCAAGAAGGGTGACAAATCGGTCGGGGTACAACGCCAGTACAGCGGCACGGCCGGCAAGACCGAGAACTGTCAGATCGGCGTCTTCTTGAGTTATGTGACGAGTAAGGGCCACGCCTTTTTGGATCGGCGGCTGTATCTGCCGCAGAGCTGGGCCAGCGACAGGGCGCGCCGAACGGCGGCGCAGGTGCCAGAGGCAGTCGAACTGGCGACGAAAGCCGAGCAGGCGGGTGCGATGCTGGAGCATGCCTGGCAGCACGGCGTGCCGATGGGTTGGGTGACGGGCGACGAAGTCTACGGGGATGCGCCGTACCTGCGCGACCTGGTCGCCCGTCACGGGCGCTGCTACGTCTTGGCTGTTCGCTCCCACACGCCGGTCTGGCTCCAACGACCGACGGTAGAGGAACCACGCGCGCCGACCGGTGGACGGCCGCAGACGCAACCGCGCTTGGCCGAGGATGCGCCGCACCCGACGGCGGTGATGGCCGTGGTGGCGGGTTGGCCAAGCCACCGGTGGCAGCGGCTGACGGTGGCCGAGGGCGAGAAGGGGCCGCGCACCTATGACTGGGCCTGCCAGCGGGTGGTGGAGAGCCGTGACGGTCTGCCTGACCGCGCTGGCTGGCTGCTGGCCCGTCGCTCGATCAGTGACCCGACGGACATCGCCTATTACCTGTCGAACGCCTCGACCGACACAGCGGTGCTGAAGTTGGCGCAAGTCGCCTCCGCGCGCTACACGGTCGAACAATGCATCGAGGAAGCCAAAGGTGAGACGGGACTGGATGAGTATGAAGTGCGGACGTGGCAGAGTTGGCATCGGCACATCACGCTGTCGATGTTGGCGCACGCCTGGTTGGCTTCGACGCGCTACCGCACTGAGGTCAAAAAGGGGACGCCGACCCCTGGCTGGCGGAACTGACCGTACCCGAAGTCCGTCGCTTGCTGGAGGTGGCGCTACCGCTGCCCCTGCGCTCACCCCAACTGCGCCTGGCCTGGTCAGTGTGGCGGCGTGCCAAACGCCAGCAGGCGCGTCACAGTCACTATCGTCGTCGCGGATGCGTCGCTCCACCCCATCGAGGATACGATAACTCATCCTAGCCAACTACGGTTGTAGTAATAAGAGCGAAACCTGGCGATGCCGTACTTTCCCACGCCGAGATAGCGCAGTAT
>CAZLBQ010000902.1:0-1558 GCA_964557745.1 uncultured Anaerolineales bacterium | reverse complement strand
ACGTCGGCCTGGGGAACGCGCAGCCACTCGGCCAGGCTCTCGGTCTGCACGCTGGCGCGGCCCTGGTCGTCGAGCACGGTCTTGGGCCGCTCCCACACGTCCAGCAGGAGGTCGACGCTCTCCTCGTAGAGTTGCTCGCGGTTCTCGGGCAGGCTGCCACCGCGCCAGGCGTGGAGCGACGCCATGAGGGTCAGCAGCAGCGGGCGCGGGGCCAGGTCACGCAGGTGGTCGTGGCGGCGGATGGCGTCCTTGAGCAGCGCGGCCCGTCCTTGTGCCTCCTCAGGCCGCAGGTTGGGCCGCGCCTGGGCTATGTGGGCGTACCAGTTGTCGACAAAGCGGTCGATCTGGTCTGGGCTGAACGGAGCCAGCACAGCCTCGGCAAAGCCCGGCAGCCGCCACTGCTGGCGCTGGTAGGCGTAGGTGCGGCTGGTGAGCAGGATGCGGGTCTGCGGAAACTCGTGGCGGAAGGCGAGGACGGCGGCCTTGACCCGCTCGCGGCGCTGCTGGGCCTCGGGCACCTCGTCCAGGCCGTCGAGGATGACCAGGCCGCCGTCCTCGCGCAGGTACTTGAGGAGCCAGGGGGCGAAGTCCGCCAACCCTGGCCCCAGGCGGCGCGTAATGTGCGCCCACACCTGGCCCTCGGTCGGCCCGCTCGCGCCCAACTGAGCCGCGAAGTGGCGCAGCGTGACGCGCACCGGCAGCAGCGGCCCCGCCGTCCACTCCGCGCCGAGACGCGCCAGTCCGACGCCGGGTAGCCGCAGCCACTCGCCCGCCAGGCACAGCGCCAGGTAGTTGGCAAAGGTCGTCTTGCCCGAGCCAGGGTCGCCGAGGAGCGCCGCGTACCTGACGCCGTTGACAAAGGCCAGCGCCGACTGGCGGCCGCGTCTGTCGGGTGCGTCCGCTGGCGGGCCGACGCCACCTCGTGGGTCCTCCACAGCGCGCAGCGTATCGAGGGCGGTGTAGACGGCAGCCAGTTCGAGGCGGGCAGGGGCCTGGTCGTTGGCCGTGCGCCGGTCGACACCCGCCAGGTCCAGCGTCCCCGTGTCCAGGACGACCTGGTTGAGATACGCCCACAGCAGGCGCTGGGGGTTGCTCTGGCCAGGCGGCGGGGGTGCCTGGAACACCGCCGACGCCACGTGCAAGTTCTCGACGCTGCCGTAGATGACCGTCTGGTGGATATCCTTGCCGATGGCGACGGCCTGGCTGCCCTCTACCTTGCCCTGGATCGTGTCGCCACCTGCGTGCGGAGCCTCGTCGCCGCGCGCCATCGCCCCACCCCCTTACGTCGCCAGGATTGACAGGATAAACACTCGGCTGGCCTGCCCATCATTATAGCCAGCCTGTAAATTATGTAAATCCTGTCCACTCTCTTGGGCAAAAAGCGTTACAGCCGCGGCTTGTGGCCGCGGACACGGTGGCGGGTCCGCTGGGTGTCGGACGTGGTCGGCACGAAGCTGATGGTCCCATCTACCTCCAGCCACGCCATCTCCACCTCCTCTAGCCGCGCCACGCCGTGCTCGCGCATCGCCGCCATGACCTCGTCGTCGGTCAGCCCCTC
>CAZLBQ010000901.1:0-1559 GCA_964557745.1 uncultured Anaerolineales bacterium | reverse complement strand
GGGGCTGCGCCGCGTCCTCTCATCCCCCCCGCCCCTCTCCGCCCGTGGGAGAGGGGCTTGACATCCCCTCGTTCTGGGCTAGACTCCTGAGCAGGAGAGGCCCATGCCACTATCCTCCCTCGACGCTCGCTTCGCCGGGCGCGTCGCCCCCGACTTCGCCCGCATCCTCATCGGCCACGCCGCGCTGGACAGCCAGCCCACTGGCCTGCGCCTCGTCCTCGACGGGGCGCGGGCCGACGACCTGTCGGACGCCGAGCTAAACGACCTGCGCGGGCGCCGCCGCCGCGACTTGCCCTGGCGGCCTCCGCTGCGCCTGGAAGTCGAGGCCGTCGCCTCCCACGACGCCGATCGCCTGGTCGGGACGGCGGGCTTCGGCTTCTGGAACGACCCGTTCGACCCGGCCCAGGGGACGGCGGCTCCGCCCAACGCCGTGTGGTTCTTCCACGCCTCGCCGCCCGCCCAGATGCCCTTCGTCCCCGGCGGCCCGCCGAACGGCTGGAAGGCGGCGGCGCTCAACGGCGGGGCCATGCCGGAGGCGCTGGTGCGGCTGGGGACCGCCGCGCTGCGCGTGCCGGGCGTCAACCGCCTGGCCTACGCCCTGGCCCGCGACCGCGTCCTGCGCGCCGCCGAGACGGTCCTGACGACGCGGCTGGACGAGGTCCACATCTACCGCATCGACTGGCTCAACGAGCAGGCCGACTTCTGGGTGGACGGGCAGCACGTCCTGCGCGCTCCTGCCCCGCCGCGCGTCCCGCTGGGCTTCGTGGCCTGGGTGGACAACAACTGCGCCCGCGAGACGCCGGGCGGCGACCTAGGGTGGCAGCGCCTTGCCACACCGGAGCGCCAGTGGCTCGAAATCCGCCGCGTCACCATCACCCCCCTCGGTCCCTGATACCCGCCATTTATCCATCTCCTATAGAGAGGAGGTCGTGGATGATAGAATTTGGGGACCGCTTTCGGCTATAATTGGCCCTATCCTGACCGCACAGCGAGGCAACCATGACGAGTGTGCTGTTCGTCCACGGGACGGGGGTCCGGGAACCGGCCTATACCGAGACGTTCACCTGGGTGCGCGAGACGCTGCTCCAGCAGGCGCCGGGCCTGACCGTCGCCCCGTGTTCCTGGGGGGAGGTCATCGGCGTCAAGCTCCACGCCGACGGCGCGTCCGTCCCCGACTACGCCCTCACGCGCACGCTAGAGGGCGCGGGCGAGGACGACGACGTGGCCCTGTGGGCCAGGCTCTACACCGACCCGCTGGCCGAGTTGCGCACCCTCGCCTTCGCCTGGGGCGACGGCGCGGTGGCGGGCAGCCTGCCGCCGTCAGCGGCCGAGATGGATGCGCGCCTGCGCGGCCTGACGCCATCCGCCGATCTGGCCGCCGCGTTGACCGAGGGCGGCATCGCCGACGTCTTCCCCGGCGCGCGGGACGCCGTCGCCGGTGACGAGAGCTACCAGGCGGCCCTGGCGGGAGTCGGGGACGAGCCGGCGCGGCTCGACCGGCTGCGCCGGGCCGTGGCGCAGGCTGTCGTCGCGCAGGCGATGGCGGACAAGGAGCGGCA
>CAZLBQ010000900.1:0-1565 GCA_964557745.1 uncultured Anaerolineales bacterium | reverse complement strand
AGCGAAGCGAAGATACGGTATTGGTTGTCAAGGGGTTTGAGGTATCGGATCAGAGACCTTACCCCAGTTGGGGTCGAAGGGCCGCTGCTTGGTTACCACCGCCCAGGCTTGATGCAAGAGCTTTCGGGCCGCTGCGCAACGCGCCACCTTCTTGGGCTTGCCCGCCTTACACAAGCGGTCGTAGAAGGCCGCGATGGGCGAATTGAAGCGCGCCGCCGTCAACGTCGCCAGGTACAAGGCGGTCCGCAGCCGGGCATGACCCGTATGGCCGATCTGCGGGCGACGCCAGACGCTCGTGCCCGACGCATAGGGCTGGGGCGCTAAGCCAGCGTAGCTGACGGCCGCTTCGGGTGTCGGGCACAACGTGAAGTTGACGGTGCTGACCAGCAGCCAGGCCGTGGTCAACCAGCCGATGCCCGGAATGGTCAACAGCAACGTCGCTGAGGCGGCCCAGGCGCTCTCCGTGAGCACCGTGCGGATCTCCGCTTCCAACTGGACCAGGCGCGTGTCGAGGTCGTCAATGAGCGCCGTCAGATGGTCGCGGGGACTGTCGACGACGACGGGCCAATGGAGCAAGGCATGGCGCTGATTGACGAGTTGCTGCCGCACGGTTTGGAGCGCCTCGCGGGTGACGAGGCGTTGGCGCAGCTGGTGATAGGCGTCGGGCGGGGGCGTCCAGGTGCTCAGGGCGCGCGTGGCGGCTAACTCGCACAGCGCCAGGGCATCGAGGGCATCGGTTTTGGCCCGCTGGCCCAGCCCCTTGGCAAAGTCGCGCGCCTGGGCCGGGTTGACGACGCTCACGCCATAGCCCGCTTCGTGCAACGTCACGGCCAGCCCCACCCAGTAGACGCCCGTGGCTTCCATCACCACCCGCGTCTGCGCTGGACCCACGCCACTGGCTGCCAAGTCACCTTGCAGGCGCGTCGGTCCGTCGCCCGCTTGGTCATAGGCTTGGGGGCGGCGCGCCGCTCCGTCGGGGGTGCGCCAGGTGGCAGTGAAGCTGGTGGCGGCGATGTCGACGCCGACATACAGACGGTACTCGTGGGGGGACGACGGGGACGGCATGACACACCTCGCTTGGAAGGATGAGGATGGGATACAGCAGACCCCGGGGCGGCTCGGTGTCCTTGCTCGTGATACGGGGTCGACGCCCCTCGATACGGTTCTGACTGATGAGCCCCCCGCTGGGGTGGGGAGCGATCTTCGCTGCGCGGTCGATGCCGCCTGCATCTGCTGGCTCTCACCACCCCAATGGGCCATACCTACTCTCGTATTATACGAGCATCTCGCTAAAGTGAGACGTAGACAGGGACACCCCGACCTGAAGCCCAGGTCGGGGTGTTGCGCACCTGAATAAGAGGCGTGGCTACGGCAAGGGCGGCCACTGGACGATGCGGTTGTTGTTGCTGTCGGCCACGTACACCTTGCCGTCGGGGGCGACTACAATGCCCACCGGCAACTCGATGCCCTTGGCGTCCTTGCCGGGCTGGCCCATATTCGCCACCGGTTGGCCCTTGTCATCCAGGACGATGACGCGGTACTGCTCCGGGTCGGTGAAGTAGACG
>CAZLBQ010000899.1:0-1567 GCA_964557745.1 uncultured Anaerolineales bacterium | reverse complement strand
TGTAGCTGTGGCCGTCGCGCAGGCCGAAGCGCATCTCCAGGATGCGCGCCTCGCGTGGCGACAGGGACATGAACATTTCTTCGAGTTGCTCGCGCAGCATGCGCTGAGCCGCGCTCTCGGCGGGGCTGGGGCTGGTCTCGTCCTCGATAAATTCGCCCAGTTCGCTGTCGCCCTCTTCACCAACGGGCTTTTCGAGGGAGAGCGAACGGCGCGAAACTTTGAGGGCGCGCTGGACCTTGTGGGCCGGCAGGTCAACCACCTGGGCGATTTCTTCCGGTGTCGGCTGGCGGCCGAGTTCCTGCTCCAGGTCCTGGGCGGCGCGGTACACCTTGCGAATGCGGTCGTTCATATGAACGGGGACGCGAATGGTGCGGCCCTGGTCGGCCAGGGCGCGCGTGATGGACTGTCGCACCCACCAGGTGGCATAGGTCGAGAACTTGAAGCCCTTGCGGTAGTCGAACTTCTCGGCGGCCTTCATGAGGCCGAGATTGCCCTCCTGGACGAGGTCGAGGAAGGGGACACCTTGCCCCAGGTACTTCTTGGCGATGCTCATCACCAGCCGCGCGTTGGCCTGCACGAGGTGGCGGCGGGCAGCTTCGCCCTCGCGGATCGCGACCTCCAGTTGGAGGCGGCGGTCGAGGCTGTGGTTGCGGTCGCTGAGGAGTTTGCGGGCCGCCAGTCCGCGCTCCATTTGCTGGGCCAGTTCGACTTCCTGCTCGCCCGACAGCAGCGGGACGCGCCCGACTTCGAGCATATACAATCGGACGGCATCGTCCTCGTCCACCCCGCTAAAATCAATGATTTTGCCTGGCTCTTCGGTTTCTTCGTCTTCGAGGGAGATGTCGGAGTCAAAGACCTGGATCCCCTGCTCTTGCAGGCGTACATACAGGTCTTCGAGTATGTCAAGGCTTTCCTCGGCTTCGGGCAGCAAGTCCAAAATGTCGTCGTAGGTGACATAGCCTTGCTGCCGGCCTTGATCGAGGAGCGCCTGGAACTGTGGGCTGAGGGGCCGCTCAGCCGCCTTGTCAGCCATGCCGTCCTGTGGTTCGTCTAGCAGATCATCCAGTTCGTATGTCACCTCTACCCTCTTCTGGCGTGATGCGCCGTAACACAAAAAAACCCGCCGAGATAGATTAATGTCGTCGGCGGCAGCCACGCGGCAAAGGCATCCCCAATTGTAGCATATTTGTTGGAAAATGTCAAGCACGGCCAATTTTTGACGCCTCACCAGATAGATGGGGAGAGCGGGGGATTCTTACTAGACTAACTATGCTAAAAACCTGATTTAGTCAAGCCAGGCGGCCTAGAGTTTGTAGCGATATTGGTGATAGAGGCGGGCGGCTTCGGTGCGGTTGGTGACGCCGAGCTTCTGGAAGATGTTTTGAAGATGGAATTTGACGGTGTGCTCAGTGACCGAGAGGCGGTCGGCAATCTGGGCGTTGGTCAGCCCTTCGGCGACCAGGGCCAGGAATTCGCGCTCGCGTTCGGAGAGGGTGGTTAGCGGATTGGGCTGCGGCTCACGGCCGCCCCCCCGCAAGGCGCCGCGTGGGAAGACGACGTGGCCGTG
>CAZLBQ010000898.1:0-1573 GCA_964557745.1 uncultured Anaerolineales bacterium | reverse complement strand
TCCTCGTCCTGGACGAAATCGAGAAGGCCCACCCCGACCTGTTCAACATCCTGCTCCAGGTGATGGACCACGCCACGCTGACGGACCACAACGGCAAGAAGGCCGACTTCCGCAACGTCATCCTGATTATGACAACTAACGCCGGAGCGCGCGACATGACGGCGCGCCAGGTGGGCTTCGGCGGCGATGGCGACACCTCGGTCACGTCCAGCCGCGCCCGCACGGCCATCGAGCAGATGTTCAGCCCGGAGTTCCGCAACCGCCTGGACGGCTGGATCGTCTTCGAGGCCCTCAGCTTCGCCACCATCGAGCGCGTCGTGGACAAGTTCATCGACGAGCTACGCGGCCAACTGGTCGAGAAGGGCGTCACGCTCCACCTGACCAAGGCCGCCCGCGCCTGGCTCGCCGAGCACGGCTACGACAAGCTATACGGCGCGCGGCCCATGGCGCGCCTCATCCAGACACGGGTGCGCGAGCCACTGGCGAACGAGATTCTGTTTGGCCGCCTCGAACACGGCGGCCGCGTCACCATCGACGTGAAGGGGGAGGAACTGACGCTGCGTTATTCAAGGCAGCGGTAGCAACAGGCCACAAGGCAAGTTAGCAATCATCCTATCTTGCTGCTCAGAACCTTCCGCTGTCACCCCGAACGGAGTGAGGGGTCTCCTCTGGAAACGCTGCCAGAGCAGATGCCTCGCTACGAGGCATGACGGTCGGCGAGGTTTTTGCCTCGTCGCCTGTCGATGGCGACATGGCATTCTCAGCAGGACAGTCCTAGGCCGTCTGCCACAGAGTAATGCTGTCAAAGAAGGGACGACGATGGCGAACCTTCCGAATCTGGCCGACCCGGCCTACCTCCTGAACGAGCAGTACCGCGACGCGACCAACCTCAACGCCCGCATCGCCCTCCACGAACGGTTCAGCACCAGTAAGGTCCACTGGCATCCCTGGGTGTTCGACCACCTGCCCCTGCCTGCTCAGGCCCGCGTCCTCGAACTCGGCGCGGGGCCGGGGCGCCTGTGGGCCGACAACCTAGACCGCATCCCGCCCGGCTGGCGGGTGACGGTCTCCGACCTCTCGCCCGGCATGCTCGCCGAGGCGAGGGCGAGCCTGGCGGGTCACGACCAGTTCGACTTCCGGCAAGTGGATGCCCAGGCCACCCCCTTCCCCGGTGGGACGTTCGACGCGGTCATCGCCAACCACATGCTCTACCACGTCCCCAACCGCCCGCAGGCCCTGGCCGAGATCCGCCGTGTCCTCAAACCCGACGGGACGCTGTACGCCACGACCGTCGGCGTAAGCCATCTCCAGGAACTCAACGCCCTCGTCCGCCGCTGGTTCCCCGACCTACCGGAGCGCGACACACCGTTCACCCTGGAGAACGGCCGCGCCCAGTTGGCCCCCCTCTTCAGCCGCATCAGCGTGACCGAATTCGACGACGCCCTGGCCGTGACCGCGGCGGCTCCTCTCGTCGCCTACATCCGCTCCATTTCAGTGGCCCGGCGGTGGACCGACGACATCGCGTCCGAGATAATCCGGGTCAACCCAGTGGAGCTTGAGCGTAGGCGCGCCG
>CAZLBQ010000897.1:0-1574 GCA_964557745.1 uncultured Anaerolineales bacterium | reverse complement strand
GCCACGCTGTACTGCGGCGACTGCCCCATGCCGGGCGTGGTGGGCGCGGAGGTGGCGATTGTGGGCTGGCAGGTGGGTCTGACGCGAGAGGGTGTTCTGCCCGCGCTGGGACTGGTCTTGCTCCAGGCGCAGACCCTGGCCCGGCTGGCCGCCGTTGGGTTGGGCGGGCTGCTCCTGCCCTGGCTGGCCGCCGTCGTCCACTTAGCCGCCACCTGGCAGCCCGCGCCGTTAGAAGCTGGACCGCTGATGGCGACTAAAAACAGACCCCAATAATCCTATGTGGATGGAGGAGAAGGATGCCAATGACGACAGAGTCAATGGACCAGTATCTTGAGGCGAACCTGGATCGCTACATCCAGGAGGCGGCGCGGCTGTGCGCCCAGCCGAGTATCTCCATGCAGCGCGAGGACGCAGCGAAGTGCGCCGAGTTGGTGGCGGCGACGTTGGCCGGCCACGGCCTGGAGGTCCAGACCTTCCCGACGCCGGGCAATCCGGTCGTGGTGGGTCGGGCGGCGGGCCGCTCGCCGCGCACGCTGCTGTTCTACAACCACTACGACGTGCAGCCGGTGGACCCGCTGCACCTGTGGACCTCGCCGCCGTTCGAGCCGACGGTGCGCGACGGCGCGCTGTACGCGCGCGGGGCGAAGGACGACAAGGGGGAGTTGATCGCGCGGCTGGCGGCGGTGGACGCGGTGCGCGCCGCGCATGGCGGCGAACTGCCGTGCAGCGTGACGTTTGTCGTCGAGGGTGAAGAGGAGATTGGCAGTCCGCACATCGCCCAGTTCGTGCTGGACCACCTTGACCTCCTCAGCTCACACGGCGCGATCTGGGAGGAGGGCGGCATCAATGAGGAGGGGCAGCCGCTGCTGAGCCTGGGACGACGCGGCATCCTGTACGTCCAGTTGGAGGTTCAGACCCTCAGCCGCGACGCCCACTCCGGTGGCGCGTCCCACCTGCCCAACGCCGCCTGGCGGCTGCTGTACGCTCTCGGCAGCCTGCGTGACCCCAGCGGGCGCATCCTCATTCCCGGCTTCTACGACGCGGCCCTGCCCCCCTCCCAGCGCGACCTGGACCTGTTCGCCGCGCAGCCCCCCGTCGAGGAGCAGCTGCGCGCCGAGATGGGCGTCCGCGAGTTCGTCAACGATATGCATGGCGAAGACATCAAGCGTTCGGTGTTCAACCCGACGTGCAACATCGCCGGTATCGGCGGTGGCTTCCAGGCGCCCGGCATGAAGACGGTCATCCCGGCCCACGCCTGGGCCAAGGTGGACTTCCGCCTCGTCCCCGACCAGGACCCGGACGACATCGCCGCCAAGCTGCGCCGCCACCTGGACGCGCAGGGCTTTCAGGACGTGACCGTCGCCCGCCTCGGCGCCATGTGGCCGCAGCGCTCGCCCATCGACGACCCGCTCGTCCAACTCACGACCCGCACGGGCGAGGAGGTCTACGGTAAGCCCAGCCTGCTCACACCCCTGACGGGCGGCAGCAGCCCGGTCTACGCCTTCGCCCGCCCGCTGGGCATCCCGGTCGTCTCGCCGGGCGTGGGCTATCCCGGCTCCCGCACCCACTCCCCC
>CAZLBQ010000896.1:0-1582 GCA_964557745.1 uncultured Anaerolineales bacterium | reverse complement strand
CTATCGAGAACATTGCCAAGATCACCACCGTGGTCTTCGACAAGACGGGCACTCTAACGAAGGGTGAGCCTTCGGTTACCGACGTTGTCGTGGTGGACGAGTCTGTGTCAGCGGCAGAAGTCCTGCGCTGGGCGGCAATGACCGAGAAGAACAGCGAACACCCGTTAGGGGAGGCCATTGTACGCGAGGCGGAGGCGCGGGGCCTGAGCGTGGGCGATGCGCAGAGCTTCAATGCCATTCCGGGCCACGGTGTCGAAGCGCGCATCGAGGGCCGGGATGTCTTCCTTGGCAACCGGAAGCTGATGCGCGAGCGTGGGGCCGACATCAGTGGGCTGTTGCTCCAGGCCGAGGCTCTCGAGAGCGACGGCAAAACGGCGATGTTCGTTGCGCTGGGGGCTGACGACCAAGAGGTGAGGACCATCGGGGTGATCGCTGTGGCCGACACGCTCAAGGAGCGCTCGACGGAAGCGGTTGAGCGGCTGCACCAACTCGGAATCGAGGTTGCCATGCTCACTGGCGACAACCGTCGCACTGCCGAGGCAATTGCGCGCCAGGTGGGAATCGACCGCGTGCTGGCCGAGGTGCTGCCTCAGGACAAAGCCGAGGAAGTCAAGAAGCTGCAAGCCAAGGGCTTGCAGGTGGCGATGGTGGGCGACGGCGTCAACGACGCACCAGCACTGGCTCAAGCCAATGTCGGCGTCGCCATTGGCTCAGGCACAGACGTCGCCAAGGAAACGGGGCACGTCATTCTCATCAAAGACGACGTCCGGGATGTTGTGGTCGCCATTGAGGTGGGGAAGGCGACGATGCGTAAGGTCAAGGAAAACCTCTTCTGGGCCTTCGCCTACAATACGCTCAGCATTCCCATCGCGGCCGGATTGCTGTATCCCGCGTTCAAGCTGGTGGTCAGTCCGGAGTGGGCGGCGTTTCTGATGGCAATCAGTTCGCTCACCGTCACCCTGAACACCCTGCTGATGCGCCGCTTTATGCCCACCATCCGCCCGGAAGAGGGAACAGACACAGATGCAGCGCCGCAGCCCTACGTGTCGCCAACGGTAGCAAGTCAGGTTAGCTGAAGACCGTCAGGGTCACCGTCGAGGGAGAGCCAGGCAGTCGGGAGTCTACCTCCGCCTGTCGCGCACCTTCAGTTGAGGAGAGAAGACGATGGAGCACAACTCACAGACTCTTGATCGACACCTGGCGCCGCGCAGCCCGGTGCTGTACACGACCATTTCCGCGCTCATCGCTCTCGCGTTCCTAGGGCTGGCCACGGTCAAGGGCGATTACCCAGACGTCGCGCGCTTCGGTGGCTCCCTCTGGGTCTTCATGCTGAGCATGATCGTGACGATGCCACTGGTCACGTCGTGGTGCAAGAAGCGCAGTCAGCAGTAGTCAGAAAGTAAGGAGACACCTACTATGATACGGATCAAGCCTATGTCGGTGGCCCTCGCCCTCTTGCTCGTTGCTGGGTTGACGGCGCTGATCGCGGGCTGTAGCGGACGCGCCCCTTCTCCCAACAGCGCCGTCTCTTCGTTACACGAGGGCATGGTCCAGGGAACGGTGTGGGTCGCCGACGAGCACG
>CAZLBQ010000895.1:0-1588 GCA_964557745.1 uncultured Anaerolineales bacterium | reverse complement strand
GTCGACTGGGCTGGACAGGCGCGCCGACAGTCAACACGAGGGCAGAGGCCGCCGCGTTGATCGGGGCGCTGCTGGCCGGGAAGGGGGCGCGCCGATGAACTGGCAAGACGCCCAGGCCGCCGCCCTCACCCTGCATCGATGGGGCGCGAATGTGCTTTTCGTCGCTCACAACGGCCAGGATAAGAGGCCCCTCCACCGCTGGAAACAGTATCAGACGACGCGCCAGACGCCCGCCGACTTAGATACCATTCTCCGCGTCGCCCGCCGCCAACTAAACGGCGCGCCCATCCCCGCCTATGGTGTCATTAGTGGGCCGGGTGACTGGCGCGCCGTCGATTTCGACAAGTCCAACGCCGCCGCCGTCGCCGCGTTCCTTGATCTGGCTGGCTTGCCCGCCACGTACCCGTGGGTAAGCCGTTCGGGAAGCGGCAAGGGCTACGGCGTGGTCTTTATCTGCCCTGAGACGCCGGCGCACCCCCTCCCCACGGGCGCGCCCTGGTATCTTCCCCGCCCTGGTTATGAGTTTGACCACTTCGAGCTGCGTTGGCGCGCCTGCCAAACGATCCTACCGGCCAGCGTTCACCCATCGGGCAACCGCTATGCGTGGCTGAATGGCGCGCCCAACGAGCCGCCCGCCGCCGTGTCGTGGGCTGCCCTCGCCCAGGCCGTCACGACGCTGGGCACACTCCGAGAAACGCGCCTCGCCTATGTTCCGACGCCGCGCCCCTACACCGACCCTCATGACCGCGTGATCGATGATATCAAGGCCAAACTGGACACGCTCGCGCTGGCGCGCCGCGTCTTTCGTGGGGAAACCCAACGGGAAGGCGAGGAGACGCGCATCATTGGGCACGGCGGGTTACACGTCAACGTGGGGAAGGGTGTCTTTAACTCTATGCGCGATGGGGAGCAAGGCGTCAGAGGCGACGCCATTGACCTCGTTGGCCTGTACCTGTTCGGCTGGACATGGAATCGCCATAACCCTGTCATGTTCCGCAACGCGTTAGCCCAGGCCGCCCGTGAGGCAGGCGTGGAATTGGAGGCCCACCGATGACGACACCCGACGCCCGCCAAAAGAACGCCCTGGAAGCCTGGAATGGGCTTTATCGACGCGCTAAGGAACTACACGAGGCAGGTCAGAACCCCGCCGAAGTGTTGGCGACCGGGATTGAAACACTCGCCGCCTTGAACCCCGCAGACCGCGAGTCGGCGTTGATTATGGTCGGCGCTGTCTTTCAGAATGCCTATCTCGTGAAGCAGTTGGAGAGGGGTATCAAGGCATACAACAAGCTGGCCGCTAGTCGGCACACGTCCGACCTGCCCATCGTGGTCATTAACGGACGGCAGCCAGGGGAAGTGATCGACGAGGCCGCCGCCGCCTTGCTCGCCGGCGCTGACCTCTACCGCCATGGGACGCGCCTGGTACGCATCGTTCGGAACAGCGACCGCCGCCCCGAACTATCGACCGTTGGCTGGCAAGATATCGAGTACCTACTGACCCGTCACGTCTTCACCTGCGAGGCCAGCGACCACAGTAAGCGCCCAGTACCACCGCCGCCCTGGTTGTCGCGGGCCGTCCAACGCCAGC
>CAZLBQ010000894.1:0-1589 GCA_964557745.1 uncultured Anaerolineales bacterium | reverse complement strand
GGCCAAGGGCAGCGGCGACCTCGACGTCACCCTGCTCCCGCCGCTGCGCTAGGACCCTTGCCATGAGCCCTTCCGCCGTGACGTCTTCCACCTCGGAGCCGGTCGACCCCCGCCTGCGGGTGGTGGTCGGCCTGGGCGACGCCGACCGCGAGCGCCAGGTCCTGGCCGCCCTCGGTCAGATCCAGGACATCACCATCGTCGACCGCTGCCTCAACGCCGATCAGGTCCTCGACCTGGTGCGCCAGCGGCAGGCCGACGCCGCCTTGGTCGCCTTCGACCTCCACCGCCTGACCCAGGGCGTGCTGGCCCAGTTGCGTCAGACGGGTGCGCCCTTGGTGGTCCTGACCCCCGACCCCGACGAGGAGCCCTGGCGCTCGTCAGGCGCCGTGACCCTGCCCCTCGACCCCGATGAGGCGACCCTGGAGCGGGCCCTCCACGCCGCCCGACGCGGCGAGCACCCACCGCCCGTCGTGGCGGAGGACGAACCTATCGCCAGCGTCGCGCCCCACGACACGTCCGCTCATCCGACGTCCCCCGCCGTCATCGCCCTGGCGGGCGGCCATGGCAGCCCCGGCCGCACCACCGTCGCCCTCAACCTCGCCGTCGCGCTGGGCGCCGTCGCCCCCACCGTTCTCGTCGACGCCGACCTGGGCAACCCCAGCCTGGCCGTCCACCTCGACGCCGACCCCACCCGCAACCTGTACATGCTCGCCCACGCCGAGCCCGACACCCCGCGCGAGTGGGACCACGCCCTGGACCAGGAGGTGCAGCCCCTGGCCCCCCGCAGCCCTCACGCCGTCGTCCTGTGTGGTCTCCCCAAGCCTGAGCTGCGCACGCGCCTCAGCCCCGACTTCGTCGAGCATCTCCTGGCGCACCTGCGCCGCCGCTACCGCTACGTGATCCTCGACGTCGGCGCGGACCTGTACGGCGCGGATGTCGCCCTCCACCGCCTGGCCCTCCAGAACGCCGACCTGACCCTGCTGGTCGTCGCGGCCGACCTGGTCGGCCTCCACCAGGGCCAGCGCGCCCTGGCCCACCTGACCCAGACCCTCGGACTTCCACGCGAGCGGCTCGCCGTCGTCCTCAACCGCCACGACCGCCGCCACCACCACGGCCGCTCGGAGATCGAGTGGGCCTTGGAGCTCCCCACCGCTGCCGTCATTCCCTTCGACCACCACGCCGTCCAGCGCGCCCTCGACCGCCAGCAGCCCCTGCTGCTGGCCGGCCGCAGCCGCGCCGGTCGGGCGTTCCTGCTCCTGGCCGAGCGGCTCCACCGCGGCCAGATCGCCCTGCCGCCCGAGACGGGGCGGCGGCGCTTCCCCTGGCGTGTGCCGTTCCCGCGGCGGACGCCCCAGCCCGACCTGACGGAGAACGCTTTGGAAGGAGGCCGCCATGGCCACGTCCCTGTCCTCGAACAGCCCCTGGTCCCGCCGCGGCGGGAGCTCGAGCGAGGCCGAGCGCGCGCTGCGCGTCGAGGTCCGCGCGGCGGTAGCCCGCCTGCTGAGTGAGCGCCAGTGGCTCACCCCCACCGCTGCCGACGAGGCGCGCATCCGCGCCGTCATCCACGACCACGTGACGGCCTATCAGCG
>CAZLBQ010000893.1:0-1598 GCA_964557745.1 uncultured Anaerolineales bacterium | reverse complement strand
AACTGGTCAACCTCATCCAGGGCGGACGTTCGGGTATCGTCCTGGCGCCGCCCCACATGGGGACCACCTCGCTCCTGAATAGCCTGCTGTTCCCGGATGTCCAGGACGAGCTGCGCGGCGGTGTCGCAGCCATAGACATCATTGACTGCACGGACCGCATCCGCGAGCCGCTGGACTTTATGCGCCGGCTGGGGCGGCTGGTGAACATCCACGCGCCCGACGCCCGCCTCGACCTGGCCCAGTCGAATCCCTGGCTGCTGGCCGACGCCATCCTGGACGTCATCGCCGACTCCACCGGCTACTGGGTGCTTCTGCTCGACAACTTTGAGGCGCTCGCCACCTTCCCCGCCGACTTCTTTGACCACCTACGCGCCTGTACTAATCGCAGCCGGCCGATCCTGATCGCCGCGACCCACGTCTACCTGGAAGACATGCGCTTGCCGACCAATGGCGGCTCACCCTTCGGCAACAACCTCCAGGTCTTGACGCTGGGCGACTGGACCGACGAAGAGTTTGACCAATTCCACCGCACTACCTCCCCGGCCACCCAGGTGGACCTGAGGGTGTATGACCGCGACATCCGACGCCTGGCCGGGCGCGTGCCGTCCTTTGTCCAGCATGTCACCTCCAAGCTGTATGACATGGCCGTAGATAGCCGCGTGGACCTGGCCGAGTTGGAGGCTGAGACGGCGATGGACCTACGCGACACGTTTGAGCAGATCTGGCAGAGCCGCACGTTGCGACAGGGCGAACGGGATGTCCTGGTCGGTGTGGTCTAAAACAACCCGCCGCCCAATGTCCTCGGCCCCTATGCCAAGACTTTCATGCGGTACGGCTACCTGACCGAGGACAAGCAAATCGCCTCCAGCCTCTTCGGGGGCTACCTGTGTCGCTCCATCCCGCGCATTCTCATGGATGGCAGCGCGCGGCGGGCGATGGTGGCAGGCCGCGCGGTGAGCCTGCCGCGTAAAGATTACGACCTGCTCTCGTTTCTGTACACCAACGCGGGGCACGTCTGTACGACTGAGGACATCCTCGAACACGTCTGGAACCTCAAGATTCAGGGGCCGAGTGAAGCCACGATGGTCTATCAGCGCATTCGCGCCTTACGCAAGGAAATCGAGGAAGACCACAAGCGCCCTCGACACATCCTAAATGTGCCGGGCGTCGGTTACCGTTTCGAGAACTATTCCCAGGGCGGCTAGGACTCCATCCAGGTTCCGTGAGGTGACAACCTCCCGAAGGTTCGAAATCTTCGGGGGATTTCGCCTTGCACGCAACTTGCAGGGATAGGAGCGACGCAGCCTGTTTTTGCGCTTTCACAGGCCGATATGCTATAATCGTGAAATGCACTTACGCATTGAGGAACGCATGGCAAGCGTACCGTCCCGCACCAACGAAGAATGGCTCCAGGCGCTACAGAACCCTGGCCCCGAGCACACGCAGGCTCTCGAAGAACTGCGCGATTATCTGCTGCGGGCGGTGTATGTCTACTTATCTCGCCACCGCAGCGACCTGACCCATTTCGACCGCGACGAAATCCAGCAACTGGCCGAGGATTGGGCGCAAGAAGCGCTGCTCACCATCCTCGCCAAGCT
>CAZLBQ010000892.1:0-1604 GCA_964557745.1 uncultured Anaerolineales bacterium | reverse complement strand
CGCCCTCGGCCTCGACGGGCGGCGGCGACGCCATGCGCTCCGGGGCCTGGCAGACGATCATGTGCTGGCAGGAGGGCACGGCCTGGAAGCCTTTGAACGCCTCCTCGAAGAACATCTCGAAGGCGACCAGGGCTACCGACTCGGAGTCCATCAGGTGGTACTCGACCTCGCGCGCCTTGAACAGGACGTTGAGCGGCACGACGGTGCAGCCGGCCTTGAGAATGCCGTAGTAGGCGATGGGGAAATAGGGAATGTTGGGGGCCATCAGGGCTACTTTGCTGCCCGGCGCGACGCCCAGCTTCTGCAGGGCGCTGGCGAACTGGCTGGCCATGGCGTTCAGTTGCGCGTAGCTCAGTTTTTGCTCATTGAAGATGACGGCGGTATGGTTGGGGTAATTGCGAGCGCTGGCTTCGACCAGCGTGGCGAGATTGAGCATGGACATCTCCTTCGCATCATTGCGAGTGTTCCGACATGGGATAGGCTGCCTGTCATGATAGCACACTCGCGGCACGAGGGCAAGCGGCCCGGCGGCCCCGTCCGAATGGCTAGGGATGAATCACCCGAATGGGGGTTACACCTGGGGGCCAAAGCGTTCTATAATTGAAACAGCAAATAGACAAGCGAGAGCATTCAGAGGAGACAGATGCGCACACGTTGGGGGAGTGAGGGGGTCAAACTATCGTGGGCGAAGGTGAGTGAGGCGTTCGGGAACATCCCCGGCGCCTTTCGCCTGGTATGGGAGGCGCACAAGGCGGCGACTCTCGTGATGGCGGCGCTGACACTGGTCAGCGCGCTCATCCCGGCCGCCCAGGCGTGGGTCGGCAAGCTCATCGTCGACTCGGTGGTCCACGCCATCCAGGGTGGGATTGGCGCGGCGGCGGGGTTGCAACTGGCGCTGCCTTACATCCTGGCCGAGTTCGGCTTGCTGGTGTTGAGCACTATGCTGGGCCAGGGCCGCTCGCTGGCTGAGCACATCCTGCACGCCAGCATCAACCTGCACATCAACACGATGATCATCCGCAAGGCGCTCGACCTGGACCTGAGCTTCTTCGAGGACGCGCAGTTCTACGACCAGTTGCAGAACGCGCGGCGTGAGGCCGACTGGCGCAGCCTGCGCATCGTCCAGGGCGCGTTCACCGTCACGCAGACAGTCATCACCCTGCTCAGCTTCGCCGCCATCCTGTTCGCCTTCAGCCCCTGGCTGGCCCTCGTCCTGTTTGGGGCGACCATCCCGGCCTTCATCGCCCAGTCGCGCTACGCCCGCCTGTCGTTCCGCGTGCTGAGTTGGCGCGCGCCCGAGGCGCGGCGCATGGCCTACCTGGAGCATCTGCTGACGGTGGACGAGTCGGCCAAGGAGGTCAAGCTATTCGGCCTGGGCGAGCCGCTGCTCGAGCGCTACCGTGAGCTGGTCATCAAGGCCAACGAGGAGGACGAGGCCATCGCCGTCAAGCGCTCGCTGGCGTCGGTGGGCTGGGGCCTGCTTGCGACGGTGTCCTACTACGGCGCGTACGCCTGGATCATCTTCCGCACGGCCGCCGTCCAGATCACGCTCGGTTACATGTCTCTCTACCTGAGCGTCTTCCGTCAGAGCCAGACCATGTTCC
>CAZLBQ010000891.1:0-1616 GCA_964557745.1 uncultured Anaerolineales bacterium | reverse complement strand
GGCCAGGACCAGCTCCATAAGTTGTTAGAGTTGATGGCCGCGTGCACCCGCGTCGCCCCGGCGCTCCAGCAGGTGTAAGGCATCGACCAGGTTCAGCTCACCACCTTGTGGCGTGCGTCGGTCGGGCTGCCGACGCCGGACACGCCGGCCCGGCCGGCCGCCGGCGCCACACCTGCGGCGCCTGCCGCGCCTGCCAACCCGCCCAGCGCTGCGCCCACGACCGCGCCCAGCGCTCCCTCCCAGGCTGCGCGCCCGACCGCCGTCCCGGCCCAACCCGCGCCCGGCGACGTCTCGCCGGCCGTCGCGACGCCAGGCGGTCCCTCCCGGACGGCGCTGTTCGCCATTGCCGCCCTGGGTCTCCTGGCAATGTGCACGACGGTTCTGCTGGCCGGTCTCGTCGTCGGTGGCGCCATCGTCCTCGCGCGAAGACGCGCTTAGCAAGTGTCAATTAACAATGGTCAATTATCAATTGTCAAGTCCCAATTGACGATTGACCGTTGACGATTGACGATTAACTCCGGAGCTTTCATGCCGCACCACTTCCATACCGAGCCCGCCATTGAGGTGCGGCGCGGCGGTCTGACCGAATCCCTGCACCATGCCGCCGTTGCCGTTGTGCGGCCCGATGGGACCCTCCTCGCCTGGCTGGGCGACCCCGGCCTCGTGACCTACATGCGCTCCTCGGCCAAACCGTTCCAGGCCATCCCGGTCGTCGAGAGCGGCGCCTTTGACCACTTCGGCTTTGACGAGCGCGAGCTGGCTCTCATCTGCGCGTCGCACAGCGGCCAGCCCATGCACACCCAACTCGCGCAGCGCATGTTGGACACCATCGGCATGACGGTGGACGACTTGCGCTGTGGCGTTCATCCCCCCACCCACAGCCCGTCGGCCCAGGCTTTGCGGGCCAGCGGTCATGCTCCCACCGCTATCCACAACAATTGCTCTGGCAAGCACTCCGGCATGTTGGCGCTGTCCAAGTTCCTGGGCGCAGCCGACCGCGACTACCGCGAGGTGGACCACCCCGTCCAACAGCGCAACCTGGCCGCGCTGGCCGACCTGGCCGGCGTCTCCGTGTCCAGCATTCATACCGCCGTCGACGGCTGTAGCGTCCCGACGTTCGCCCTCCCGCTCCACGCGGCGGCGCGCGCCTTTGCCCGCCTGCTCGACCCGGCGGGCCTGGCGCCGGACCGTGTCCAGGCCATCGAGCGCATCGTCCCTGCCATGCAGGCGCACCCGGAACTCGTCGCGGGCGACGACCGCTTCGATACCTGGCTCATGTCATCCATCCCAGGCGTGGTGTCCAAGGGCGGCGCCGAAGGCTACCAGGGGCTGGCTGTGCGGCGCGGCGACGACGTGTACGGCGTTGTGACCCGCGTCGCTGACGGCGATGTGTCGGGCCGGGCCGGCCCGGTCCTGGTGGTCGAGACACTGCGCCAGTTGGGCTTGCTGAATGACGCCAGCCCCGCGTTCCTGGACCGCTGGCAGCGAGGGGCCATTCGCAATCGGCATGGGACGGCTGTCGGGGAGGTTGTCCCCGCCTTCACCCTCCAGCGCCGTTAGCTCGTCATAGCCGAGCCAAGTGGACCCCGTCGGGGCGAGAGAATGAGTCTCGCCCC
>CAZLBQ010000890.1:0-1621 GCA_964557745.1 uncultured Anaerolineales bacterium | reverse complement strand
TGGCCCTGCTTGGCTCGGCCACCCTGGTTCTCTGGCGTCGCCCCGAAGTGCGCAACTTGCCGTAACGTCGCCGCCATGCCGAGCATTGCATGAGCGTCTCGCCCTCTCCCCCGCGCCGTGTCAGCTTCCCCATTGCCCTGCTGACCCAGGCGGTGGCCGGCCTGATCGTGGGCGCCGCCCTGGCCGCGCTGCTCGGCGTCGGCAGTTTCTACGTCCTGCGCGGCTGGGCCAGCCAGGCCAACATCGAGCTGGGCTTGGTCGCCATCCAGGTGTACCTGGCCTTGCTCGGTTTCGCCATCGGCGCGGCGCTCGGCGTCAGCTTCGTCGGCCGCCGCCTGGGCTACGGGGGCAGCGTGGCCCTGGCCTTGCTAGCCGGTGTGGTGGGTATCATCCTGGCCGCCCTCGCCATCCGCTTCGGCGGTCGTGGGTCGGCCATCCCCGTCCAGGTCGGGCTGGGGGTCCTCGCCGCCTTGGCCCTGACGCTGCTGGGCTACCACATCCGCCGCAAGGAGACGCTATGATCAGTGACATCGGGCACGCCGCCTTCGCCTGCCACGACCTGGACAGGACGCTGGCCTTCTACGCGCTACTCGGCATCCGGGAGGCGTTCCGCCTCAACCACGACGACGGCCGAGTCATGCTCATCTACCTGCACGTCGCGGGCGACCGCTTCATCGAGGTCTTCCCCGGCGGCCCGCCCCCCGACCCCAACCGGCGCGGCAGCTACATGCACCTGTGCCTGCTCACCGACGACCTGCACAGCGCCGTCGAGCAACTGCGCGGCCAGGGCGTGGCCATCGAACGCGAGCCGCTGCTCGGCCTCGACGGCAACTGGCAGGCATGGCTCCGCGACCCCGACGCCAACGCCATCGAACTCATGCAACTCGCCCCCGACTCGCCGCAGAAGCGGGCCGCGCGAGGCGAGTAGCAGTCGAACCGATGTCACACCCGGCGTGTGAGGTCTTTCATAGCCCTGTTCGCTACCAAGCCCTATTCTAGAAGCGGCGTCTGCGCCACCGCGCACCCCGCACCAGAAAGGGCTTATTATGTCTGTCTCTGTCTCGCGCCGCGACTTCCTCCGCCTGTCCCTCCTGGCCTCCCTCGGTCTCGCCGCTGGCGGCGCCGGTTGGCCTATAACTGCCCTGGCCGCGCCTGCTCCTGGGCCGGCGGCCCTCCCGTCCATGCTCGGCCCGGGCAGCCTCATTGAGAGCGGCTTTGGCCGCCCCGGCAACTTTGAGGCCGTGATCCTGGAAGGGAGCCGCCTCGTCCACTTCTTCTACATCAACAGCATCAAGGACCTGTACTGGCAGCGTGGCGCCGTCATCACCGAGCAGGCGACCAGCCCCGGTTGCCTCATCGAGAGCAGCTTTGGCAAGTCCAGTACCCGCCCCGGCAACTTTGAACTGGTCGTGAACGAGGGCAGCGCTCTGATCCACTATTACAAGGAGAACACGAGCAGCGGGACCCCCTGGCGGCGGACGGGCTACCCGCCCATCTCGACCCGCGCCACGGGTCCGGCGTGCCTCATTGAGAGCAGCTTTGGCAAATCCAGCAGCCGGCCGGGCAACTTCGAACTGGTTGTGCTGGAAGGGAACGAACTGGTTCACTACTTCAAGGACAA
>CAZLBQ010000889.1:0-1622 GCA_964557745.1 uncultured Anaerolineales bacterium | reverse complement strand
AGGCGAAGCACTGTTCAATAACCTGGGCTGCGCGGCCTGCCACCGCCCCGAGGGCGGCGGCCCTGGACCTTCCTTGCGAGGTGTGTATAATTCGCAGGTTCAGCTCGACAGTGGGCAAGCTGTGACAGCCGATGATAATTATGTCCGCGAGTCCATCCTGGTCCCCAATGCGAAGGTCGTGAAGGGCTTCCAGCCCGTCATGCCGTCGTACCAGGGGCGGGTCAGCGAAGATCAACTCGTCCAGTTACTGGCGTATATCAAGGCCCAGGGCGCTCAGGCGGGCGCCACGAAGTAGCGGGAGAAATCAGCTATGGCAAGTGTAACTGTCCCAGCTCGTCCGAATTACATCACCTCCGACTATGGCATCAAGTCCTGGCTGCTGACGACGGACCACAAACGCATCGGCATCATGTACCTCATCGTGGTGTCCATTGCGTTTGCCCTCGGCGGACTGGCGGCGACGGCCATTCGCGTCCAGTTGTTGTCGCCCGACGGCGCGCTGGTGCGCCCGGACGACTACAATAAGCTGTTCAGCGCCCACGGGATCGTGATGATCTTCTTCTTCCTCATCCCGGCGATTCCGGCGGTGCTGGGCAACTTCCTGGTGCCGCTGATGATTGGGGCGCGCGACCTGGCCTTCCCCAAGCTCAACCTGGCGAGCTGGTACGTCTTTACCATCAGCGTGGTCATCGGCCTGTACGCCATCGTCACGGGCGGCATCGACACCGGCTGGACGTTCTACACGCCGTACAGTACGCAGTGGGCCAACACCCAGGTCGTGCCGGTCGTAATGGCCGCCTTCATCACTGGCTTCTCGACCATCATGACGGCGGTGAACTTCATCGTCACCATCCACCGCATGCGCGCGCCCGGCATGACGTGGTTCCGCCTGCCGCTGTTCATCTGGTCGATGTACGCGGCGAGCCTCGTCATCGTTCTGGCGACGCCGGTGCTCAGTATCACCCTGGTCATGCTGGCCATCGAGCGCATCCTGCGCGTCGGCTTCTTCGACCCGGCGCTGGGCGGCGACCCGCTGCTCTTCCAGCACCTGTTCTGGTTCTACTCGCACCCGGCGGTGTACATCATGATCCTGCCCGCTATGGCGGTGCAGAGCGAGTTGATCGCCAACTTCTCCCGCAAGCGCATCTTCGGCTACAAGTTCGTCGCCTTCGCCAGTGTGGCGATTGCCGTGCTGGGCTTCCTGGTCTGGGGCCACCACATGTTCGTGTCCAGCCAGTCGGTCCACGCCGGCCTGATCTTCTCGATCCTGAGCTTCCTGGTCGCCATCCCCTCGGCGGTCAAGGTGTTTAACTGGACGGGCACGCTGTACAAGGGGTCCATCTCGCTCGAGACGCCGATGCTCTTCGGCCTGGGCTTCATCGGCCTCTTCACCATCGGCGGCCTGACCGGGCTGTTCCTGGCCTCGTTGGCGACCGACGTCCACCTGACCGATACCTACTTCGTCGTGGCTCACTTCCACTACGTCATGGTCGGCTCGACCGTCATGGCCTACCTGGGCGGTCTGCACTATTGGTGGCCGAAGATGACGGGGCGCATGTATTCCGAAGCGGCCGGTAAGACGTCGGCCTTCCTCATCTTCATCGGCTTCGGCCTGACGTTCC
>CAZLBQ010000888.1:0-1626 GCA_964557745.1 uncultured Anaerolineales bacterium | reverse complement strand
GCCAGCAGCGCCAGCGCGCCGCCGCGCGCCGCCAGGCGGGCCAGCAGCGCGTCGGGTGGCAGTGACCGCACGCGGGCGGCGGCCAGCTCAATCGCCAGCGGCAGGCCGTCCAGGCGGCGGCAGATCTCGACCACCGCCGCCGCGTTGTCGGCGGCGAGGGCGAAACGCGGGTTGACGGCCTGGGCGCGCTGGACGAAGAGTTGGACGGCGGGGAACTGAACCGTCTGGAAAGGGTCAGCCTTGTGAGGCGCAACCTGGCGCGAGCCAAGGCTATCGTCGGTCGTCGGTCGTCGGTCGTCTAGGGGTGGCAGCGCCAGCGGCGGGATGGGGTACTCGCGCTCGCCCTGCAGGCGCAGCGCCTCGCGGCTTGTGACCAGCAGCTTGAGACGCGGACAGGCGGCCAACAGGTCGGCCAGCCAGGGCGCGGCGTTCAGGACGTGCTCGAAGTTGTCGAGCACGAGCAGGGTGGCGCGGTCATTGAGCACGCGCGTCAGTGTGTCCAGCAGCCGCCGCTCCGGCTCCTCGCTCACCCCCAATGCCTGGGCGATGGCCGAGCCGACGTAGAGCGCGTCGGTCACGGGCGCGAGTGGCACAAAGGACACCCCCGCCGCGAAGTCGGCGGCGCAGTCCGCCGCCACCGCCAGCGCCAGGCGGGTCTTACCCGTGCCGCCCGCGCCCGTCAGCGTCAGCAGGCGAACATCCTGCTGTTGGAGAAGCTGTCGAATGGCTGCCCGCTCCGCGTCCCGCCCCAGCAGGGGCGTCGGCGGCGTCGGCAGACGCGAACTCATGTTGCCTCCCGGCCCCGGTCCGTCTATAATCCAGTCCACCCGACGAGCGGGCGTGCCCGATTATCGCCCGTTATTGTAGGAGATTTGGGAAGGAGAGGCCAGTGGCAGAGCCGGCAGGGAGCGACCTGCTTCACAGCTATCCGGTGCGCATCGAGATCCCCGTCGCCTGGGGCGACATGGACGCCATGCAGCACGTCAACAACACCGTGTACTTTCGCTACTTCGAGACGGTGCGTATCGCCTACTTCGACCACCTCGGCTACACCGCCATGCGCGTCCAGACCGGCATCGGACCCATCCTGGCCGCCATCAACTGCCGCTTCAGGTTCCCGCTCACCTACCCCGACACGCTGTGGGCGGGCTGCAAGGTGACGCACCTGGGCCACGACCGCTTCACCATGCATCACATCGTGGTCAGCCAGCGCCACGCCCGCGTCGCCGCCGAGGGCGAGGGCGTCATCGTTGCCTACGACTATCGCAGCGGCAAGAAGGCGCCCCTCCCAGACGAACTCCGTCACAAGGTAGAGGCATTGGAAGGCTCGTCGAGCGCCTAGCGGGGCGACAAAGGGTGGATGAAATTGGGTCCACGAAGAGGACGAAGGGCCATCAAGACTCAGGACATTCGTGACCTTCGTACTCTTCGTGGATGATAGAGCGTTCGCGTTGGGGGAGGGCTTAGTGGGTAGTGGCCAGGGCCAAGGGGTTAGAACGGGTCTCCTTGCCGCACACCGGACAGCGGTGAGTCGTGATGGGCTGACTCGCGCCGGCGACTCGCACCAGAACGGGGACCAGGGGGCCGTGGCCGTGGGGGCAGAAGGCAATACCTTCGTGAGCGTAG
>CAZLBQ010000887.1:0-1634 GCA_964557745.1 uncultured Anaerolineales bacterium | reverse complement strand
AGCCGGCCACGTCGACCTCATAGTCCACCTGGGCGCCCAGGTAGGAGGCGCGCTTGACCACGCCCGCCACGCCGCCGCCGTTCGCGCTCAGCCGGATGCCTTCCGGGCGGACGACGAGCGTCACGGGCGCGCCCGCGCCGGGGGCGCGCTCCGGCCGCGGCACGGCGAAGGTCTGTCCCCACGCCTGGACGGCCAGGCCACCATTCTCGCTCCCGACCACCTGCGCGGGGATGAAGTTGGCCTGGCCGATGAAGTCGGCCACGAAGTGCGTCGCCGGGCGGCGGTAGAGTTCTTCGGCCGTCCCGACCTGCTGGACGCGGCCGCGGTGCATGACCACAATGCGGTCCGACATGGCCATGGCCTCGTGCTGGTCGTGGGTGACATACACCGAGGTCATCTTGAGCGTCTGCTGGAGCGCGCGAATCTCCGTCCGCATCTGGACGCGCAGCTTGGCGTCGAGGTTGGACAACGGCTCATCGAACAGCAGCACCTTCGGCTCCATGACCAGCGCCCGCGCCAGGGCAACGCGCTGCTGCTGGCCGCCCGACAACTGGTTGGGGGCGCGGTTCTCCAGCCCACCCAGGTCCGTCAGGTCGAGAATGTCGCGCACGCGCGTCTTGATGTCGGCAGTGCTGAGCTTGCGAATCTTCAGGCCGTAGGCGATATTCTCGAACACCGACAGGTGGGGGAAGATGGCGTAGCTCTGGAAGACCATCGCCATGTCGCGCTGGTTAGGCGGCACCGTCGTCAGGTCGCGCCCGTCAAGGACGATGCGGCCCTCCGTGGGGAACTCGAAACCGGCGATGAGGCGCAGCGTCGTCGTCTTACCGCAGCCCGACGGGCCGAGGAGCGTCACGAACTCGCCACGCTCGATAGCCAGCGAGACGTCGTCGACGGCGGTCACTTCGCCCTCGCCGCCGCGCGACGGGAAGCGCTTGGTCACGTGATCGAGAGATAAGTACATAGCCGTTATCCCATACCCATGCTCAGGTCGACGCCACTAGCGCGCCCATAGAGGCGGCCGAGGATGAGGTACATCAAGCCAATGGCGCCCAGGACGATGGCGATGAGGATCATGGCGTAGGCCGCCGCCAGGCTCATGCCGCCCTGCTCGACCTCACTCAGGATGAGCGCCGTCAGAATGGGCCACTTGGGTGTCGAGAGGAAGATGATGGCCGACAGGCTCGTCATGTGGCGGGCGAAGGCGAAGATGAGGCCGGCGATGAAGGCCGGCAGGATGAGGGGCAGCGTCACACGGCGGAATGTTACCCCCGCGTCCGCGCCGAGAGAGGTTGACGCTTCCTCGATGGCCGGGTCGATCTGCTGCAACTGCGCGACGCCGGCGCGGACCGCCGCCGGCAGCGAGCGTACGGCATAGGCGGCCAGGATGATGTATGGCGTCCCGATGAGGACCAGCGGCGCGCCCGTGAAGAGCATGGCGTATGTGACGGCCAGCGTCGCCCCGGCCACAACCAGCCGCGCCGCGCCTCGCGCCTGGGTCACGACGGCGACGGCGACGACGCCGCAGATGAGGGCCAGCAACGACAGGGGCAACTGGAAGAAAAAGCCGATGTGGTTGGCGAGGGAGTCGACCGTCTTCCGGGGAACGCTGCCGCGCAGGGGGGGGCCCCAAA
>CAZLBQ010000886.1:0-1642 GCA_964557745.1 uncultured Anaerolineales bacterium | reverse complement strand
AATGCGCTTCCACCGTGCCATGTTTTAGCGACGCAGCCGCAAGCACTTCGGTCGCGTCTTGCGTCAGTTGCCGAACGAGGCCCTCCAGTTCCTGCTGGCGGCTACCCTCCAGGCGCTAACCGACGCCCTGCCCCCCCACGTGCGCGCCACCGTCGGCGACACCGTCGCCCTCGACACCAAGCACATCCTGGCCTGGGTCAAGCAGAACAACCCCAGGGTCTGCGTCAAGGACCGCTTCGACAAGACCCACCAGCCCACGGGCGACCCCGACTGTAAGCTCGGCGTCAAGGCGCGCGCCAATACCCCGCCGACGGTGGAGGCCCCCACGCCGACCACCGAGGCGCAGCCCGCCTCCCAAGCCGTCGGCCAGACCGAGGCCTACTGGGGCTACGCCTCTGGCGTCTGCGCCACGCGCCTCCTTGACCCGCATGGCACGCCCATCGCCGAGGTCGTGCTCGCCGAGCACACCCAGACCTTCGACCGCGACGACGTGACCTACTTCCACCCGCTCATCGAGGCCGCGCAGCGTCGGCTCGGGCGCGCCCCGCGCTTCGGCGCCCTCGACAAGGCGTATGATGCCTTCTATGTCTACGACTACTTCCACCAGGCTGGCGGCTTCGCCGCCGTCCCCTTCGTCCCCAAGGGCCTTCACCCCCACCGCACCTTCGATGCGGCGGGCTTGCCCCTGTGCGCGGCGGGTCTGGCTATGCCTCTCGTCACCACCCACTTCGACCGCTCGAGCCACGTGCCGCACGAGAAGGGCCACTATGGCTGCCCCTTGCGCCATCCGACGCCCAGCGGCCAGGTCTGCCCGCTCGCTCATCCGAAGTGGGACGACGGCGGCTGCACCACCGTAATGGCGACCTCCATCGGCGCCCGCCTCCGTCACCAACTCGACCGCCAGAGCGACGCCTTCAAGGCCGTCTACGCCCAGCGTACCGCGACCGAGCGCCTCAACAGCCAGGCCAAGGCCCTCGGCATCGAGCGGCCCATGCTGCGCAACCAGCGCTCGATCACCAACGCCAACACCTTGATCTACGTCCTCATCAACCTACGCGCCCTCGGACGGGTGCGCGCCTTCTACGCTCAGCGTGCTGCGGAGGTCACGCGCCGCGTCGGCTAGCTTGACCGGGTCGAGGGGCTAACGCCGCGACCTATCGCTGAGTGGCGGTCGGGTGTGGGTGTGACAAGCGCGGCTCGGTCCCTCGGTCGGTAGCAGCTCCCAACTCCTCCCCTTGTCCTGCCTTCAGCGGCTTGGCCCGCGCGAAGTCAGGTGGCTGCGTCTCTACGTCGCCCATCTCGGCGCCCGCCTGGCGCAGCCGCCCGCCTTCCCCACTCGCTCCGCCACCGCGCTCACTTCTACTTGACCATAACTCGGCCAACCGCCTGAACACCCCGCCTTGGCCCCCATCCTATGTCAACTGATGTCTCGTGCCGCCCTTCGACGGCACGTTATGTTTTGTCCACCCCTCTATTTTTCTAGGATACTATTATAAACGGCAATGACTCGTGGTGCGTCTGTCTGCTGGAGAAGAAACTCGGCGACGAAAATGTGGTAAGGATCGCTAGTGTGCCGCCAAGGAAAGTAGCGCAGTCGCCCCTGTCCCCACTCCTGCAAACGACAACGAAACCAACAGCGATC
>CAZLBQ010000885.1:0-1642 GCA_964557745.1 uncultured Anaerolineales bacterium | reverse complement strand
ACTCAGGGTCGCGGTTCACGTGGGAAACCCTGGCGCGGACGGTGTAGCGCCGACTTTTAGTCGGCAGCTGACTGAAGTCGGCGCTACATGTCGGCGGTGCGACGGACGCGCTTACTCGCCTGGCGTGCGGACCTGGCGGACCAGGGCGTAGAAGACGCGGGCGGCGGCCCCGACCAGCAGCAGGCTGATGGCGTAGATCAGAGCCTGGCGGCGCACGTAGAAGTGATACCCCAGCACGCCGACCAGCAGGGCCAGGGGGATGCCGACGAAGGCAGCCTCGGCCCACACCCGCCAGCGCGGGTCGCGCCACAGCGCGGAGCGGCTGACGCGGCGCGAGCGCCAGCCGCCGGCTAGCGCTGCGCTCAACAAGAGCAGGATGCCCCAGCCGGTGTCGCCCTGGGCCAGCCGCAGCAGCGCGACCAGATTGGCGAGCAGGTTGACCACGTCCAGCCAGTTCTCGCTGCTGGGCGTCCATGTGGGAGGCGCGGGTTGAGGAGAGGAGAGGAGAATGTCGGATGGGAGGATGTCGGGGCGGCGGGCCGTCACGGCCGCTTGCAGCGTCGCGAGGTCAGCGCGGCGCTCGAAGTACTCGATGAGCGCCCGCAGTCGCCCGCGCTTCGTGTCTTTCCCCCCCAGGTTATCCCACTCAAGCTCCAGGTCGAAGACGAGATCCATAACCTCCTCGGTGCTCAGACGGTCGTCCAACATGTCCAGCCAACGTTTTCGATCCTCTTTCTGCATAGTCTTTGCCTCATCACCCACCGCTGTGCTATACTTCGTGATACCCCTCTGGCTAGTAAGACGTAATTCGGGCGATTTGGAGACGAGAAACAGGCTATGAAAGTTAGTTTGTCTACACGCCGGTTGCTGACTCCCCTTCTACTCCTGCTGCTGTTCGCCCTGGCCCTCGTCCCCGAGGCCCCTGGCGTCGGCGCGCAGGAGGGAGAACGGCCCTTTAGCTGGCCCTTCGCTGGTCCACCGGGGCCGAACTCCTGGATTCTCGGCCAGCCCTACGGCAACACGACCTTCGCCTACCGCCAGCGCCTCGGTGACTACCGCATGGGCCAGGGCATCCACTTCGCCGTCGACATTAGCGCCCGCTGCCGCACCCCCGTCCTCGCCATAGACGACGGCACGGTGTCCGTCGTCGACGACGTGTGGTGGTATGGCTCTGGGCCCCACAACCTGGTCATCAACCACCCCAATGGCTACGCCTCGCTCTACGGCCACCTCATCGAGCGCCCCAAGTTGCGCGTCGGCCAGACCGTCAAGCGCGGCGACGTTGTCGGCCTGTCGGGCGACCCCGACGAGACGTGCTACTCGCGCCCGCACCTGCACCTCGAAATCCGCGACGCGAGCCACAAGCGCGCCTACAACCCGCTGCTGCTGGTGGACGTCGACTGGGACACGCTGGCCCTCTACAACCCCCAGGGCCGCGCTTTCCAGCGCAACCTGGACAACCCACGCCAGTGGCAGAACCCCTACGACCAGCCGGAGACCATCTTCGGCGGGCCGGTTGTCAACAGCTTCGCCAAACCCTGGCCCCCGTGATGAGTGCTGAGTGCCGAGTGCTGAGTGCTGAGTGTTGAGTGCTGAGCATTGACGATTGGTTCCTGCTTATGGATATTCTCGACCCCGCCCG
>CAZLBQ010000884.1:0-1648 GCA_964557745.1 uncultured Anaerolineales bacterium | reverse complement strand
AGCGCCGCCTGGATCAGGTGGCCCGCGCAGTAGAGTTCGTGCCCAAAGCTCAGGTTCTGCCAGCGGGCGGCCGGTTCGGCGACCTGGTAATACGAGTTGAGGTAGCCCTCGGGCGTCTGGGCCGCCTGGACCAGACCGATGGCGTGGTCGGCCAGCGCTTGCAACTCTGAAGACGGGCTGAGGGCGAGGGCGTAGCCCACCGCTTCGAGCCACTTGTACACGTCCGAGTCGAGAAAGACGAGGCCCTGGTACTTGCCCTGGCCGTGCCCCGCGGCGAGTTGGAGATTGTGGAAGTTGCCCGCCTCGTCGAGCCTGTGGTAGCCGTGGGCCAGGCTGGCCTCATCATTGACGCGCTGCCGCTCAGCCCAGAAGCCGTCGGTGAGGCGGACGGCGGACAGGGGCAGCGTGCGCAGGCGGGCGTGGGGGCTACGGGACACGTCGACGGGGCCGAGGGGGGTAACGGTCATGGCGCTTTCTCACCTTTGAGAGTCAGGATGCGCCAATCATACGCCGGGAGAGAGCGATGCGCAAGGGGCACGCGTGGCTGAGGAGGCATTCACCGCAGAGGACACAGAGGACGCAGAGGATATCAATGCTCTTTGTCCTCTGCGTCCTCCGCGACCTCTGCGGTGAGATAGAGCTTTGTCCATCGTCTACCGCGCACTCGTTTCTGACCTGGCCCGCTCCTGGGCCAGCAGCGCCTCTTTCTTGTCCAGGCCCCAGCGGTAGCCGCCCAGCGCGCCGTCCTCGCGCACCGCGCGGTGGCAGGGGATGACCAGCGCGACGGGGTTGGTGGCGCAGGCGCGGCCGACGGCGCGGGCGGCCTGCGGGTTGTCCAGGCTGCGGGCGATCTCGCTGTAAGTGCGCGTCTCCCCGTAGGGGATGGCGCGCAGCGCCTCCCACACGCGCCACTGGAACGCCGTCGCCTGGACGTCCAGGGGGAGGTCGAGCCGCGCCTGCGCGCCGTCCAGGAAGCGCACGATTTCGCCCGCCCAGCCGCGCAGCCCGTCGTCGTCCTGGACGAGTGTCGCCAGCGGGTAGTCGTGGCGGAGGGCCGCCGCGAGGGCCGCGTCGTCGTCGCCCAGGCTGACGAAGCACAGCCCGCGCTCCGTGCCGGCGACCAGCAGCCGACCCAGCCCGCTGGCGACGACGGTGGTGCGTATCGTCACACCCGCCCCGCCGCGCTTGAACGCGCCCGGTGTCATCCCCAGATGTCCATTGGCCTGCTCGTACAGGCGACTGCTCGACCCATAGCCCGCTTCATACAACGCCATCGTCACCGTGTCCTCCTGCTTCAAGGTTTCTTTCACCCGCTGGACGCGACACGCCTCGGCGTACTGGCGCGGCGAGACGCCCATCACCTGCTTGAAGACGCGCTGGACATGGCTAGGACTTAACCCTAACTCAGCGCCTAGCTCCGCCAGGCTCGGCGGCTGGTCGGCGCGCGCCTCGATGAGGCGGCACGCCTGCTCAACCCACGCCGCCTGGGGGGACGTCAGTGTGTCGGCCGGGCGGCAGCGACGGCACGGGCGGAAGCCGGCCTGCTCGGCCGCAACGGGAGCCGAGAAGAACGCGACATTCTCGCGCCGAGGCCGCCGCGCGGCGCACGACGGGCGGCAGTAGATGCCGGTCGTGCGCACCGCGACCA
>CAZLBQ010000883.1:0-1650 GCA_964557745.1 uncultured Anaerolineales bacterium | reverse complement strand
ACGGGCAGGACGCGGATAAAGAGGAAGATGAAAGTCAGGAACATGCCGATGGTCCCAATGTAGAGCGAGAAGTCCCAGAACGTCGGCGCGTAGTCGTGCCAGACGGCCGGGATGAAGTCGCGTGACAGGCTGGACACGATGATGTTGAAACGCTCCATCCACATGCCAACGTTGATGACCATCGCAATCAACCACAACGCGATGACATTCGTGCGCACCCGCTTAATCCAAATCAACTGGGGGATGACAATGTTGCAGGTCACCATTGACCAGAAGATGACGGCATAGGGGCCGAACCAGCGGACGACGAAGAACTGGTACATCTCATACTCGTTGCCGCTGTACCAGGCGATGAAGTGCTCCATCAGGTAGCCGTAGGCCACGACCAGGCCGGAGACGAGCATGACTTTCGCCATGTTCTCCAGGTGGCGCATGGTAATGAAGTCTTCCAGGCCGTAGGCGACGCGCAACGGTATCGCCAGCGTCAGCACCATCGCGAAGCCGGCGTAGATGGCGCCCGCCACGAAGTAGGGCGGGAAGATGGTGGCGTGCCAGCCAGGGATGACCGCCGTGGCGAAGTCGAAGCTCACGACGGTGTGGACCGAGACGACCAGCGGCGTCGCCAGGCCGGCCAGCAGGAAGTAGGCGCGCTCGTAGCGGATCCAGTGGCGGGCCGAGCCGCGCCAGCCCATGGACAGCAGCCCGAAGGCGACCTGGGCGAAGCGGTTCTCGGCGCGGTCGCGCAGCGAGGCCAGGTCGGGGATGAGGCCGACAAATCAGAATAGGGCAGACACCGTGGCGTAGGTGGTGACCGCGAACACGTCCCAGATGAGAGGGCTGCGGAACTGGGGCCAGACGCCGAAGTTGGTGGGGTACGGGAACAGCCACATGAGGGCGAACCAAGGACGGCCCGTGTGGAACACGGGGTAGACGGCGGCGCAGGCCACGGCGAAGAGGGTCATGGCCTCGGCGAAGCGGTTGATGGACGTGCGCCACGTCTGCCGCAGGAGGAGGAGGATGGCCGAGATCAGCGTGCCCGCGTGGCCGATACCGATCCACCACACGAAGTTGATAATGTCCATCGCCCAGGCGACGGGGATGTTGTTGCCCCAGGTGCCGACACCCTTGATCAACAACCAGGTCAAGGCCATGTTGAACAGGTTGAAGATGAGGAAGGCGATGGCGAAGCCGATCCACCACACGGTGGGCGTGCGGCGGGTCAGGATGATCGAGCTGATCTTCTCGGTGATGGAGGTGAATGTGTAGCCGGGCGCCAGAACCGGAGTTCCGTCTGCTGTGGCTTCGGCTGGTCGAATCGGGCGGTCATTCGCCATGGCGCTTCTCCTTTAACCCACACTTTCCAGTTCGGGGTTCGGGTTCCGCAGGGCGGCCAGGTAGGTCGTGCGCGGGCGGGTGTTCAGCTCTTCGAGCAGCGCGTAGTTGCGGCTATCGGCCTTCTGCTTCACCACGTTCGCGTTGCGGTCATTGATGTTGCCGAAGATGATGGCTTCGGTGGGGCACACGGCCTGGCACGCCGTCATGATCTCGCCGTCGGCGATGGCGCGGTCGCCCTCGCGCTTGGCCGCGATCTCGGCGCTGCGGATGCGCTGCACGCAGTAGGTACACTTCTCCATGACACCACGCGTGCGC
>CAZLBQ010000882.1:0-1651 GCA_964557745.1 uncultured Anaerolineales bacterium | reverse complement strand
ACCACAGCCTGCGTCTCGTCCGGGACAAGCATCATGACGACGTCGGCGCGCTTCGCGTTGGCCAGAAGAAGCCTACGGCCTGTCGTGAGAGCCAAGGCCGTCATCCTGGCCAGGGAACGACACGGGGGCTAGAAGCGAGCCGTGTAGGAGAGCACGAAGTAGACCGCCAGTGCACCCACCAACGCAGTGCCAGCGATGGTGATACGACTCAGCCCTCTGGAACGCTCAGTAGCGAGCGGCACGAGGGCGACCACAAGAGCCGGCAGACTGACGACCAGGAAGTACGATAGGCCCCTGTCTAGCGCGGCGACGACTTCAGGAAGAGACCACGCCAGCGGCAGCGCCAGACAGATGTCACCGAAACGACCCGGGTGCGACGCGCCAGCTGCGACCAAGCCAAGAATGCCACTGGCAGGCGCGACCGCGGCAAGCCAAAACCGCGCCTCGTGCCATGCCAGAGCGAACCCGGTGCTCTCCCTGATGGCAAAGACGCCGTGATACGAGAAGATCCATGCCAGAAGGTAGCTGGCGGCTATCGCCACGGCCCAGACCCACGCATCCACGAGCGGCCGACCATGGACTGACCGCCAGGCCAGTACGCAGCCCAAGGTGACCCACAAAGCGGTGCTCCCCCCCAGAGCCCCGACGGGGCCCACGCACTGGCGTAGGTACTGGGCGCCGACGCCGGCGGCGAGCCCTAAGAGCACAGCATAAGCCAGAGAGGCCGTGCCAAACGGCCTGATACCCTCACGCCTTGTGGCTGACGTCGTCACTGCATCTCCGGCCTGTTGGCCGCGACGAACTCCTTGAGCTGCGTCGTATCCCCTTCAAGTGCCCGGTCGATCATCCCCCTGTAGTAGCTCTTGTCGACAAGGATGTCCCTGGTGAACAGCGGCAGATCGTACACTCGAGGCAGCTCGCGCAGGGCGCGTTGCCTGACCGCATCCGACACGTCAGGCGCTACGGCCTTGCTGGCCCAGCTGTAGAACCAGTAGATGTCTGCCTGACCCGTGCCGTAGTCCGACTCGTACCGCGTCGGGGCGCCGTCCGAGCCGCGCGTCGCAGGGGCGACGCGCGACGGCCACTCCCAACCGAGGGCGAGAGTCAGGTGAGCTGCTTCGCGTCGATACTCCACGGCTACCTGCCGGGCCGTCAAAGAGGTGTCCGGACCGTGCGAAGCGGCCCGGGAGGAGGACCAGTACAGGCTACCGGCCGAGAGCCCGGCCGCCAGCGCAATGACCAGCCAGACCAATATCGGAATGTCATGACTCGATGAACGCGCCGCCATTCGACACCGCCATCTCGCCGCCCACGGACCTACGCACTGGGCGGGGGTGAGACCAGGCACCCCCGCCCAGTCAGGCCGCGGCCAGAGAAGTTGTCAAGTATCAGTAGTACTCGCTCCCCGTGAAATCGTAGTTGTCCTGGTGACCAGCCACCTGCAGCTTGAACTTGTTCACGAACGGCTTTCCGCCGGGTTGCGAGCCGGCGATCTTCTGGGCCGTCAGCGGCGGCGAGTAGATCAGAACGCCCATCTGCGCGCCAGTGTTGTAGTTGTTGACGCCAAACACAAGACCCTTCTGAGGCACGTAGTTGAACTTGGCCTTGATGGCGCTCGTGCCGCCTGACGAGGTGTAGCGAACGTTGCTGG
>CAZLBQ010000881.1:0-1658 GCA_964557745.1 uncultured Anaerolineales bacterium | reverse complement strand
CGGGCGCGGGGGCTTGACTACAGCCGACGACGAACGCCAACAGGAGAACCAGCAGGCCGACGACCTGCCACGGACGAGAACGGGGTTGCACGGGGGCCTCCTTACGATTCAATCGCCACAGCGAGGTGGGCGCAGCGTGAAGGATGCCAGATGGCTGCCGTCTGCGCCATCGCCAGCATAGCCAATTCGGCCCAGTTTGACTAGCCCTAAACGGGTCCTCATCCTGAGCCGACTAGGATCAACGATGCCCGAGGGAAAACGTTAGTCGACCCAGTTGGTCACGAGCAAGCCTGGAACTTGTCGAAAGTGGCGTATGTTGCGAGTGACCCGTGAACCCAGAGGCTTGGCGACGCGAGGATGTCCGGCATGTAAATGGGCTAAGGTGTCGGTGTCGAGCAGGTGCATTAGCTGACGGCGCCCTCTTGCGCTTCAGGGCGCCCTCGTTGAGCGTATACGATAGCGAGAAGGTCGGGCAGGGTGCCATCGTCGGCTAAGGCTCCCGCCTGCTGCAGGAGCAAAGCGCGACTGTCGTGACTACGCAGCCAGTCGTCAATGGCCGCTTTGAGGAAACGCCAGGTATCTTCGATGCGTCGTCCGGGAATGTGGCCCTGCATCGCCTCGCGTTCCACCGTCTCCTTCGAGAGGCGGAGGTAATCGGCTACTTCCTCCAGGGTCAGAACCTCATGGGCTACCATCATGTTGCTCCTGTCTCACTCCTGATCGGCGCTTAGACACACACCAGCTTATTGAATTATACCCGTCTTCAGGTAACGGTCGTAGAAGGCGGCGGTGCGCTCCATCATCAGCTGCCAGGCGTCGGGCTGCTGCCACAGGTGGCCGACGCCGGGGTAGGTGTAGACTTCACCTGGCGTGCCCGCCGCCTGCATGGCGGTCCAGAGCCGCGCCGAGAACTGGGGCGTGACCTCCTCGTCGGCCAGGCCGTGGTGGACCTGGACCGGGCCGCTGGCGTCGGCCAGGTAGTGGATGGGCGACATGCGCGCCCAGGTGTCGGGCCGGGCCTGGGGCGTGCCGAAGTGGCGCACCACCTCATCAGCGACCCAGGGCCGCCAGGCCCGGAGGAAGACGAGTGTCTGGGTCATGTCGGGGCTCATGGTGGAGACGACGACGGTGGCGCGGATGTCGGTGCGGGTGACGGTGGCCTGGAGGGCGTTGAGGCCGCCGGTGCTGTGGCCCCAGACGCCGAGGCGGGTTGGGTCCACGGTCGGCAGGCGCTTGACGGCGTCCATGAGGTTGAGCGAGTCGTAGACCCAGTCGAGGCCAAAGTGGCCGCCACCGTCGACGCCCGCGTCGGAGCCGGCGTAGCTGCGGAAGTCGGGGACGGCGACGACGTAGCCCCGCTCGGCGAGATAGTCGGCCTCGCGGAGCGTGCCCATGCCGGGCGTGTAGCGCTCCTGGAGGAAGTAGCCGTGGTTCATGACGATGACGGGAAAGGGGCCGCTGCCACGCGGGATGTTGATGTAGCCGGTGACGCGCTGACCCTCGCTGAGGTAGCGCATGGTGAAGCGGATGAAGGCGGGCCGTTCCTCCCACACGCTGAGCAGCTCAATGTCGCCGGCGTGGGGTGGCTTGCGGCGCAGGCTCTCGATGAAGATGGGTTCGGCCAGGTCGGCCTGGGCGACGGGGCGCGGGGTGCGGGG
>CAZLBQ010000880.1:0-1677 GCA_964557745.1 uncultured Anaerolineales bacterium | reverse complement strand
CCGACGACCTCGGCCAACATACGGCGCGGGACCTGGAACGAGCAATCGACCTCGGCCAGCGCCCCGTCCCCGAAGCGCAATGCCCCCAGCAGCGTCTCGTCGACGCCTGACTCCGCGCCCCACACCGCGTAGCCAAACACCTCGGTCGGCTCCTGGCGCAGCATGGCCCGCGCGAAGTTGATGCCGTAGCACCCGACGTCCATGGTGGCCCCGCCGCCCATGTCCGCGTTCAGGCGGATGTTGGGCCGGCGCGTGATCTGAAACGAGAACGCCGCCCGCACCAGACGGACATCGCCGATAGCCCCCGCCGCCACCAGCCGCTCGACCTCGCGGATGCGTGGGTGGAAGCGGTACATGAAGGCTTCCATCAGCGTCACGCCGTGTTGGGCGCACACCTCGCGCATCGCCTCAGCATCGCCGGCGTCCAGCCCCAGCGGCTTCTCACACAGCACGTGCTTGCCCGCGCGAGCAGCCTGCTCGGTCCAGGGACGGTGGAGGTGGTTGGGGAGGGGGATATAGACGGCATCGATGGCCGGGTCGGCCAGCAACGCGTCGTAGCTGCCATAGCTACGGGGAATATGGAACTGCGCGGCCACGTCGGCGGCCTTGCTCGCCTCGCGGCTGGCGACGGCGGCGATGACGCCGTTGCGCGAGGCCTGGATGGCGGGCATGACGGCCTTGAGGGCGATATTGGCCGCGCCGAGGATGCCCCAGCGGAGGCGGCGGGCGGGTGTCTCAAGAGCCATCTGGCCCCCTTAGCGGTGGTCGCGCAGCCGCTTGACGCTCCAGCCGAGCGCCATGGCGAAGACGAGCACCACCGGTTGCAGGACGGTCGCTTCGGTCTGAATCCACGCCGCCGTCGTCAGGACAATCAGGATCAGAGCCGTGAGGGCGACAAAGTGAAAGATACGGGGGTCTTGGGTCGCGCGGCGCGTCAGCTTGGACGAGCGAGGGAAACGCATACCATACTCCTTGTGTTGGTCTATTCAAGGTTGGAAGACAGCCTTCCAACAGTCTCACCTGGCTCCGGCGGCGGCGGAGGTAGGCAATTGTACTCAAAGACGCCGAAAGAGTCCAAAAGTTACGCAGATAGTCGCCTTGACGAGATGCCTCAGGGCGACTATGATACGTAGTGGTAGGGGTAAACCTCATGGGCTGGCCGGGACAGAGCAGGCCGCCGGCCGTGGCTGTCGATTTGGATTTGGGGGACGATGGCATGACTTCTTACTTTAAATCCTCCCCGTCCCTGGAACCCGTCAACCGCGTCGAGTTCAACGCCGCGATCATCCACTTCTACCGCGGCGAGCTGGCCCGCGCCGACCACTGGCGCAGCCGCCTCGACACGACCACCAACTGGGCCGTGGTCACCACGGCGGCGGCCATCACCTTCGCCTTCGGCTCCATCAACAACAGCCACGTCGCGCTGCTGCTGGTGTCCGTCCTCGTCTCCTTCTTCCTGGTCATCGAAGCGCGCCGCTACCGCCACTACGACATCTGGCAGAACCGCCTGCGCCTGCTGGAGACCGACTACTTCGCCCCCATGCTCCTCGGCTACACCCCCGGCCAGACCTGGCGCGACATGCTCGCCCGCGACCTGCAACAGCCGCGCTTCCGGAGTAGCCTGCGCGAGGCGCTCGGCTGGCGCGTCCGACGCAACTACATGTGGCTTTTCCTCAC
>CAZLBQ010000879.1:0-1680 GCA_964557745.1 uncultured Anaerolineales bacterium | reverse complement strand
CGCCTCGGCATCCGTAACGGCATCACCCTGGACGTCGGCGGCACGACCGCCAAGGCGTCGCTCATCGAGGACGGCCACGTCGCCTACAGCCCGGAGTACGAAGTCGGCGCGTCGTTGTCGGCGGGCAACCGGCTGGTTGGGGGCGGCGGGGAACTCATCCGCGCCCCCAGCCTGGACATCGCCGAGGTCGGCGCGGGTGGCGGTAGCATCGCGAGCCTGGACCGCGCCGGTGGCCTGCGTGTCGGGCCGCGCAGCGCGGGCGCTGTCCCCGGCCCCGCTTGCTATGGGCGCGGCGGCGTCGAGCCGACCGTCACCGACGCCAACGTTGTCCTCGGCTACATCCGCCCCGGCCGCCTCGCCGACGGCGCGATTCGCATTGACGTCGAAGCTGCCCGCCGCGCCGTCCACGACACCGTCGCCGCCCCGCTGGGCCTCTCCCTCCTGCGCGCCGCCGAGGGTATCCACCGCATCGCCAACGCCCGCATGATGCGCGCCTTGCGCGCCGTGTCCACCGAGCGCGGGCGCGACCCCCGCGACTTCACCCTCCTGGCGTTTGGCGGCTCCGGCCCGGTCCACGCGGCGGGCTTGGCCCGCGACATGGGTATCCGCCGCGTCATCGTCCCGCCGCTGCCCGGACTGTTCAGCGCCCTCGGCCTGCTCTACGCGGGCGTCGAGCACCACGACGTCCGTAGCTGCCAGCTCCACGGCGCGGCCCTGACGCCCCCGGCCCTCGCGGCGCTCTCCGACGAGATGCGCTCGGCCATGCTGGCCCAGTTCGAGACCGAGGGCTACGCCGCCACCGAGGTCGAACTGGTTGCCTATGCCGACGTGCGCTACCTGGGCCAGGCGTCCGAGATTCGGCTGCCGCTGGCCGCAATGGACGATGGACGACCGACGATGGCGATTGATGAGCCTGCCATCCAGGGGTTGAAAGCCGCCTTTCTCGCCGAGCACGAGCGCTTGTACGGCCACCGCTCCGACCCCACCAACCCGGTCGAGGTGGTCGCCGTGCGCCTCATCGGCCGCGCCCGCGCCGCCCACGCCCCCGCCACTGTCGCCGCCGGGCGTGAGCCTGTCGGTCCGGCCTCGTCGCGGCTGGCCTACTTCGGCGGTGACGGGCCGCTGGAAACGCCCGTCGTGGCGCGGGCCGCCATTGTCGGGACCGTACCAGGGCCGCTCCTGGTCGACGAGTACGACTCGACCGTCGTCGTCCCGCCCGGCGTCAGCGTCTGGCGCGACGACCTGGGTAATCTGGTCATGGAGCTAGCCGATGCCTGACATCGACCCCATCACCCGCGAGATTGTCCAGAACGCTCTCTCGGCCGCCGCCGACGAGATGGCCCTGGCCCTCTACCGCACCGCCTACTCGACCATCGTGCGCGACTGCCTCGACTACTCCACGTCCCTCACCGACGCCGACGGCGCGATGATCGCCCAGGGGGTGACGATTCCTCTCCACCTCGGCTCGGTGCCGTCGGCCATGCGGACGCTGTTCCAGAAGTACGGCGGCCGCATCGAGCCGGGCGATGTCTTCATCCTCAACGACCCCTTCGACGGCGGGATGCACCTGCCCGACATCTTCATCGTCCAGCCCATCTTCTGGCAGGGCGAGCGCGTCGCCTTTGCCGTCGCCACCGCCCACCACCTGGACGTCGGCGGGCGGCTGCCCGGCAGTTCGGC
>CAZLBQ010000878.1:0-1682 GCA_964557745.1 uncultured Anaerolineales bacterium | reverse complement strand
CGCTCCGTAGCGCCGACTTCAGTCGGCAAGCGGCAGGAGGGCAGGGGGGCAGGGGAGCAGGGGAGCAGGGGGCAGAAGGCAGCGGGCGGCCCATCGTCCATCGTCCATCGTCCATCGTCCATCGCTGGTGGCGCTCAGCGCTCAGCACTCGGCACACAGCGCTGCTCATCAGCCTCGTTCTCGGCCTCGCCGTCAGCGCGTGGTTCTGGGCCCCGGCCCTGGCCGAGCGGAGCGCCGTCCAGGTCGAGGGCAACCTGACCGGCTTCTTCAGCTACACCGGCCACTTTCGCGGCCTGAACCTCGTCCAGCTCACACCCCTGTTTGACTACGACCCGCTCAACGGCGCGGCGTTCGTCGTCGGGCTGGCGCAAGCCCTCGCCATCGCCCTCGGCGCGCTCGTCATCCTCGTCCGCCGCCCCGGCCCGCGCTGGCAGTCGATCACCGTCCTGGTCACGCTGCTGGGCGCGGCGTTCTGCATCACGCCCCTGTCGCGCCCCCTGTGGGACGCGCTGCCCCTGCTGGCCTTCGCCCAGTTCCCGTGGCGCTTCCTGTCCATCGGCGCCTTCGCGGGCGCGCTGAGCATCGGCGCCCTAGCGACGCCGCGCCTGAACACACAGCGGCCCGTCGTCGGGTGGGCGGTCGCCGTCGTCGGTCTGGCGCTGGCCTTCGCCGCGCTGGCGCGGCTGGACGTGGCGCGCATCCCGGTCGCCGACGCCGAGGTGACGGCCGAACGCATCGGCTTCTACGAGGTCTTTACGGCCAACATCGGCACGACCATCCGCGCCGAGTACCTCCCGCGCCAGGTCGACCCGCGCCCGTACATCACCCACCCCCTGCTGGACCCGACCACCCCGCCCCTGGCCGTGACCGCCGACGGTGCGACGGCGGCGGAGGGCGAGAACCGCTGGCGCGTGACAGTCGAGGGAGCCGAGACCGAGGTCGCCCTGCCGCGCCTGGCCTTCCCCGGTTGGCAGGCCCGCCTCGACGGAACGCCGACTCCCGTCGGCGTCGCGCCCGGCACGGGCTACCTGACCGTCCGCACGCCACCGGGCGACCACACGGTCGAATTGGTCCTGGGGCGCACGCCGGTGCGGACGCTGGCGGAGGGTATCAGCCTGCTGGCCGTCCTGGCCCTAGCCGCTCTGCTCGCCCGTGACCGCCGCTGGCTGCGCTACGTTCTGCCCGCCGCGCTGGTCGGCCTGGCAGCGTGGGGCCTGGGCCTCGTCCTGCCCCGCTCGCCCGCCGTCGGCAGCGACCCCCACCTCGTTGTCGCTGACTTCATCCGTGTCCCGTGGCTGCACGGCGCGCCTAATGGCGTGCGCTACACTAGCGGCGCGCACTTGACCCGCGCCGAGACTCGCAGCGCGGCCCAGGCGGTCGTGCCGGTCCCGCTGCGCGACGGCCCCCAGGCCGAAGACGCGCGCAGCCAGCTCGCGTATGCCGTGCGGGTGGGTGACGCGCTGACGGTGACGTTGACGTGGGCGAATAGCGTGGATGGGGCGGTCGATGTCGCCCTCGTCAGCCCGGCCGAGAACATCTTCAGCGTGTCCTACCAAGTCGCCAACGAACGCCAGCGCCTCGCCCCGACGACGACCCATCGGCTGGAGATTCCCGCCGACACCACGCCCGGCCTCTACTGGCTGCGGCTGCGCGTCCAGGACAGTTCGGGCGGCGAGGCCAGC
>CAZLBQ010000877.1:0-1684 GCA_964557745.1 uncultured Anaerolineales bacterium | reverse complement strand
AAAGTTTGGCCCTCAAACCCAGAGCTTGGGCGTTAGCTGCAATGAGCATGGAAATACCTCTCATAGTTTTTCATATGACCATATGATGATATATTATACACAGGGAATGGTAGTTGGGCAAGAGCAGATGGATGACTGCGTTCTTAGTCCGCGTCTCCTCGTCTAGCTTATGGTAGTCGGGTCAGGTTCAACCTACTTTGCGCCCGGCGCGTCCGTTCCATGCCGCCGTGGGGCACCCTTCACGTGTTCGAGTAGCGCAGGAGGCGCAGAGCATTGAGGACCACGACAATCGTACTACCCTCATGAAGAATGACGGCCCCACTCAGCTGGACAAGTCCGATCACGGACGCCAGAATCAGCAAGATAATCACCCCCAGGGATACGGCTAGGTTCTGCTGGATATTGGCACGGGCAGCCCGGCTTAGCCCGACGGCAAAGGGCAGTCGGTCGAGGTTGTCACCCATCAGAGCGACATCCGCGGTCTCCAGCGCCACCGCTGTTCCTGCGCCGCCCATCGCGATGCCGACAGTCGCGGCGGCGAGGGCCGGCGCGTCGTTGACCCCGTCGCCCACCATGGCGACAAGGCCATACTCACTCTCTAGATCGCCGATGGCTTGGAGCTTATCGCCCGGCAGGAGTTCGGCGCGCACATCTGTCAGCCCTACCTCGGCGGCGATGCGTTCCGCTACCAGACGGTTGTCGCCCGTCAGCATCACCAAGCGCTCAATCCCCAGGTCCCTCAGCTCGCGCATCGTGTCTGCCACGGCCGGGCGGGCTGTATCGGCGAGGCCCAGTACCCCCACGAAATCTCCGTTCTGACTGACGGCCATCGTCGTGCGGCCGTTCTGTTCCAAGCTTTCGACGGCTTGAACCGCGGTTGCGTCAACGCCGTGCCCAGGCGTTTCATCGAAGAGCTTGAGGGAACCGATAGTGACAGGCTGTCCATTCACCTCGCTGCGGACACCGCGCCCCGGCACGTTCTCAAGCCCAGCGGCTGGCGCGAGGGTGACGTTCTCCGCTTGAGCGGCCCGGACGACTGCCTGAGCCAGGGGGTGGCTTGACTGCTGCTCGACCGTGGCTGCTACTTGCAGCAGGCCCTCGCGGCTGTTTCCGTTAAGCGGGGCCACATCGGTAACCTCGAACTGACCTGAGGTGATGGTCCCCGTCTTGTCGAAGGCGATGACGTTGAGCCGCCCCAGGTTCTCCAGGTGCACGCCGCCTTTGATGAGCACGCCGTGACGGGCTGCCTGGGCGATACCGGCCAGAACGCTGGCGGGCGTGCCGATGGCCAGAGCGCACGGAGATGCCGCGACCAGTAGCAGCATGGCTCGGTAGAAGCTCTCTTGGAGGGGCATCCAGCCTAACAGCGGGGGCACGAGGGTAACAAGGACCGCGCCAATGAGCACAGCAGGCACGAACCACGCCGTGAAGCGCTGCGTCAGGAGCTGGGTCGGGCTTTGCTGACTCTGGGCCTCAGCTACCATCTGCATGACACGGCTGAGGGTATTGTCGCGGGCAAGGCGCGTGACCTCGACGTCCAGGCTGTTGGTCTGGTTGATGGTTCCGGCATATACATCGGCGTCCGGTCCCTTCGCGACTGGCACGCTCTCCCCGGTGATAGGGCTCTGATCCACGTCGCTTTGACCCTGCAGCACCCTGCCATCAACCGGGATCCGGTCGCCTG
>CAZLBQ010000876.1:0-1686 GCA_964557745.1 uncultured Anaerolineales bacterium | reverse complement strand
CCCCACCTCCTCAGGTCCCCCTCCGGCCACCTTCCCACTTTCATCGTGACCCGCCTGATGCCATGGGCACCCCCGCCCGCCAATTCCTCCTGAAGCTGGGGGATGGCGTAGGACGTAAAGCCCCCGCTGCCCTACACCGGCACGCTCTGGCGCGCCGCACCCATGAGGGAGTCCAGCGGTAGGCCCACCAGACCCGCCTTGAGGTCCCACAGCGCATTGTCCAGCACCGAGATCGCCATGGACGCCACCCCGGGCCGCCCCAGGTTGCGGACGGCGTGGACCATCCTGGCCCATGACGCCGCGACACCCAGTGCGTCGCCCCCTATGACGACGGGCGCCAGCAAGTCCTTGATCATATGAGCCGTGGCGGCGTCGGCGTAGCCGTAGCCCAGGCTGCGCTCGCCGCCGCCAACGGCCTCCGCGATGACCAGGGTCGTCGCCGCCCACTTCAGCGTGCCATCCGCCTCGGGAAAATCAGTGGGGATGGTATACGCTGAGACCGCGACGCCCTCGACGGGAACCTCAATGCGCACGGCTCGCCTTCCTCCTGACGTGTCTAAACCACTTCGCGTATCCTGTCCTCGGCCACGGTCTTGATAATGTCCCAGGCGTTCTTCTGGCCGCGCGTGAGGGCGGCCGCGAACTTCCTCGCCTGCTCGACGGTGATGTGGCCGGGTAGAGGAGGCTCGTTGGGGTCCACAACCGCGTCCACGAGCGCCGGGCCAGTGGCGCTGAACGCCTCGCGGAGTATCGTGTCGACTTGCGCCGGGTCATCCACCGTAAAGCCCGCCGCCCCGCACGCCCTGGCAAAGGCGGCGAAGTCAATCGGCTGGAGCTGGACGCCGAATTGCGGCTGGCCCTCAAATACCATCTGCTCCCATTTGATCATGCCGAGGACGTTATTCTTGAACAGGATGACCTTGACGGGCAGCTTGTACTTGACCAGCGTCGCCATCTCGGCCATCAACATGCTGAAACCGCCGTCGCCCACGAAGACCACGACTTGCCGGCCGGGGTTGCCAAACGCCGCGCCGATGGCATAGGGCAGGCCGTTGGCCATCGTCGCCAGGGTACCGGAGGCCGAGAACTGCATGCCGTCGCGCATCTGGACCTGCCGCGCCGCCCACGTCGTCACCGTCCCTGTATCGCAGCAGATGATGGCGTTCGGGTCGAGGTACCGGTTGGCGTGGTAGGCGACAACCTGGGGCTTGAGTGGTGTGTCGTCGCGCGTCCCGCGCTCCTTGAGCAGGGCGTTCCAATCCTGCATGTCCTTCTGCGCCTGCTCTAGATGCGAGTGGTCCGGTTTGCGCTCGATAAGAGGCAGCAAGGCGCGCAGGACCGTGCGGCAATCGCCCACCAGCCCCACATCTACCGGGTGGCGGAGGCCGAGGCGCGCCGGATCGAGGTCGACCTGGATGGTCCTGGTATGGTCGGGGTCGGGGTAAAACTCCATGTAGGGAAAGCTGCTGCCCAGGATGACGAGCGTATCGCAGCGGCCCATGGCGTCTTGCGACGGCGCTGTACCCAGCAGCCCGATGCCGCCTGTGGTATAGGGACTGTCGTCGGGGACCACGGCTTCGCCGAGCAGCGGCTTGGTGATTACCCCGCCGACGAGTTCGGCGAGTTGGAGCAGTTCATCCCGCGCGCCCAGGCAGCCGCGTCCGGCCAGAATGACAACCTTCTTGC
>CAZLBQ010000875.1:0-1691 GCA_964557745.1 uncultured Anaerolineales bacterium | reverse complement strand
GCTCGCCATCATCGCCGCCGACGTCCTCTTTGGCCTCTACCACTTCGCCCACAGCGCGCCCTTTAATCAGTGGGCCATCGTGCTGTTCTTGATGGTGGTCGGCCTGCTTACCAGTCTGGTCTACTTCCTCACCCGCGATGTGTACGCGACGATCCTCGTCCACAACTTCATGGGAATGAGAGGGGTGATGGCGAATATCGACCTAGAGATCATGCGCCAGCCGCTCATCCCGCTCTACCTCCTGGTGGTCCTGTCCGTCGTGGCCCTCGTGGCCGTCCACCTCTGGCTGCGCCGCCATGCGACGGGAGGTGAGGTCACTCACAAGCCTCAGTTGCGGATGCATCCGGTCAGCTAGCTCCGCAGAGCGACGCATTCTGCGCAGGAGCCAGGGGATAACCCCTGGCTCCTGGTTTATCTCTGGTAGAGTTGTATGGACTAGCGGGCGGGCATTGTTGGGGCGGCGGTGGGACGCTCCGCGGCCCGGTGCGGCTCGTGGAGCTGCACCGGCTGGCCGCCGCGCCGCAGCCGCAGGTTGAGCATCTCGACAAACACCGAGAAGCCCATGGCGAAGTAGACATAGCCCTTGGGGATGTGGATGTCCAGCCCCTCGGCCAGCAAGTTGAAACCAATGAGCAGCAGGAAGCTCAACGCCAGCATCTTGACGGTCGGATGGCGCTCGACAAAGCTGCTGACCGGCGCGGCAAAGAGTAGCATGACGGCGACGGCGATGACGACGGCGGCGATCATGACGCCGAGCTGGCTGACCATGCCCACCGCCGTGATGACAGAGTCGAGGGAGAAGACGATGTCGAGCAGGAGAATCTGGCCGATGACGCTGGCGAAGGACGTGGCGGCCGTCCGCGTCCCGTGGCCATCGTCGCCCTCGAGTCGAGCGTGAATCTCATACGTCGCCTTGGCGAGCAGGAACAGGCCGCCGCCCAACAGAATGAGGTCGCGGCCCGAAATCTCCTGGCCCACGATGGTGACCAGCGGCTCGGTGAGGCGCACGATCCAGGAGAGGGAGAAGAGCAAGCCGATGCGGGTGAGCATCGCCAGCCCCAGGCCCACCTGGCGCGCGCGGTTCTGCTGCTCAACGGGGAGCTTGCCGGCCAGAATCGAGATGAAAATGATGTTGTCGATACCCAGGACGATCTCCAGGGCGGTCAGGGTCAGCAGGCCAATCCAGCTTTGAGGGTTGGTGAGCCAATCCATGCGTGGGTCTCCTCTATACGCGGGTGAATAGAGACCCCTGAGCGATTTTTGTGCCATACGGCGGCCGGGCAAAATGAACAGAATTGGCAGGGGAAAGCGGGGAGGACGGGGGGAAGGGGTCAGCGCTCTTCGGGCAGCTTGACGGCGCGCCAGGCGAGCATCCCGCCGGCGAGTTGGCGGACGTCGTAGCCCTGTTGCAGCAGGAGGCGGGCGGCGGGGACGCTGCGGTGGCCGCTCAGGCAGATGACGACAACGGGCTTCTCGCGGTCGAGAGCAAGCGACGGGAGGGCGCTCTTGAGGCTGGGCAGGGGGACGTTGACAGCGCCCGCGATGTGGCCGCCCTGGTACTCGACCGGCTGGCGGATGTCCACCAGTTGCGGGGACGTAGCGCGCAACTCGGCGGCGAGGTCGTGGGGGGCGACTTCGGGCACGCGGCCAAACGGCCACCACCAGGGGGGCATCGCGGCTCTAGCCTCCCG
>CAZLBQ010000874.1:0-1708 GCA_964557745.1 uncultured Anaerolineales bacterium | reverse complement strand
CGGGCGTCAGGTCGGTCTCGCCCTTGGGCGTGATCTTGCCGACCAGGATGTCGCCAGGGCCAACTTCGGCCCCGATGCGGATGATGCCCTCGCCGTCCAGGTCCTTCAGCGCGTCCTCGCCCACGTTGGGGATGTCGCGTGTGATCTCCTCCGGACCCAGCTTGGTGTCGCGAGCCTCAATCTCGTGCTTCTCGATGTGGATCGAGGTGAACTTGTCGTCGCGGACGACGTTCTCGCTGACCAGGATGGCGTCCTCGTAGTTGCCGCCCTCCCACGACAGGAAGGCGACCAGGACGTTCTGACCCAGCGCCAGCTCACCCTCTTCCGTCGAGGACGAGTCGGCAATGACCTGGCCCTTGCGCACCAGCTGGCCCTTGGTAACGACGGGCCGCTGGTCGATGCACATCGACTGGTTGGAGCGGTTGTACTTGCGCAGCTGGTAGACCTTGACTGCGCCACTCGCCCCGCGCACGCGGACCTCGGCCGAGGTCGAGCTGACAACCTCCCCGTCCTCGTCGGCCACCACGACCTGGCCCGAGTCGACAGCAGCCTTGTACTCCATGCCCGTGCCCACCGTCGGGGCTTCGGGGCGGATGAGCGGCACGCCCTGGCGCTGCATGTTCGAGCCCATCAGGGCGCGGTTGGCATCGTCGTGCTCCAGGAACGGGATGAGCGCCGCCGACACGCCCACGATCTGCTTGGGCGACACGTCGTAGAAGTCGACGCGCTCGACCGTCTCCTGGGTCGGCTGCTGGTTGCGGCGGACCGAGGCGCGCGGGCGGATGAACTCGTTGTACTCGTTGATGGGCGCCGACGCGTTGGCGATGGTGTAGCGGTCTTCCTCGTCGGCGGTCATGTAGACAATCTCGTCGGTCGCAAACGGCACGACGGGAATCTTCTCAATCGACGTGCGCGCGATGCGCTCGGCGATCTCCTGGGTGATGCGCTCGCCCTTGGCGATGATGAGGTCGCCGCTGATGGGGTCGCGCACGTCCTGGCGCGGGGCGCGGTTCAGCGTCTCCTCGACGCGGTTGGCGACCTCGCGCACGACGCGCCGGTACGGCGTTTCGATGAAGCCGTACTCGTTGACGCGGCCAAACGACGCCAGGCGGCCGATGAGGCCGATGTTCGGGCCTTCGGGCGTCTCAATCGGGCAGATGCGCCCGTAGTGGCTGTGGTGGACGTCGCGCACGTCGAAGCCGGCCCGCTCGCGGCGCAGACCGCCGGGACCAAGGGCCGACAGGGTGCGCTTGTGGGTCAACTCGGCCAGCGGGTTGGTCTGGTCGTTGAACTGGCTCAACTGGCTGCCGCCGAAGAACTCGCGTGTGGCGGCGACGACGGGCCGAATGTTGATGAGCGCCAGCGGCGACACACCTTCCGGCTCGCGGGTGCTCATGCGCTCGCGTACGACACGCTCCATACGCAGCAGGCCGATGCGCAGTTGGTTCTGGAGCAGTTCGCCGACCGTCTTGACGCGGCGGTTGCCCAGGTGGTCGATGTCGTCGGCGCGCTCCTCGCCGTTGTTGACCCGGATCATGTGCTTGATGACCTGGACCAGGTCTTCCTTGGTCAGGGTCGTCGTCTTCAGGTCGATGATGCCTTCCAGGGCCAGCCGGCGGTTGAGCTTGTAGCGGCCGACCTTGTTGAGGTCGTAGCGGCGCGGCTGGAACAGCAGGTTGGTCAGGAAGTTGCGCGCGTTGTCGAGCGT
>CAZLBQ010000873.1:0-1711 GCA_964557745.1 uncultured Anaerolineales bacterium | reverse complement strand
CGTCCATGCCGTCGTGGTTTGAGTCGCGCTGCAGCGGGTCGGTCGTCCAGCGGTGGCCGACGCTGTTGGTGTCGGTGATCAGAAAGCCCTGGAGTTCCAGCGTATCCGTAATGGTGTCGCCGTCGGTGTCGGCGCTCTTGTAGTCGGTCCCCAGGCAGCGCTCGGTGACGTTGCTCAGGCCATCGCCGTCGTCGTCGCCGTTGGGGTCAATCCCTTCCGGCATGACGGTACAGTCCGCGATGCCGGCCGCCTTGCCCGGCCCAGCGGCGAGGGGCGCGTCGCCATACAGCGGGCTGGTCGCCCCGCGTGGCGTGGAGACGCTCGGGTCGGGAGCGGAGTCGAGTTGGGCCACGCGGTCCGGCTCGTCGGGCGAAGGGCCGAGGCCGAGGCGTGAGAGCGCCTGTGGCAGCCGTTCCTGAGATTGGAGGCGCGTGGCGAAGCGGACCACCTGCCATGCCTGGAGGGCGGGCGTCGTGAGCATCGAGGCGATGACGGCGACAACAACCGTCGCGTACACAACGCGCCGCCGCCGCCAGACGACGGTCAGCGCTGCGACAGCCACGACCAGCGCGAGCAGGGCAGCTTGCAGCGAGGCCGGGTAGAGCGCTACGACAGGGGAAGAGGTAGGAAGGGATTGGAAGGACAGGTCTTGCCCAACGGCGTCGCCCGGCGCGGCGACCGTCCACTCGCCGTCCGGCCCGCCCGGCGTCGGCGCGTCGATGGGGGGGATGGCCGCGCCGAAGTCGCCGTAGTCCACCTGCAAGTGGACCTGGGCATCCTGCGTCGCGTTGATCTCGGGCAGGGCCAGGTCGACAACCACGCGGCGCGGGAGGCCCTGGGCGTCAATCCACACCTCGCCCGTCCCTGTCATGCGCTGGTACAGGCTGGGGGCCTGAATCTGGATGCCGGGCGGCAGGTCGCGCTGAGCGAGGGCCTCGATGCGCTGGCGCTGCAGCTCGGCGTAGCGCGAGCCGTCAAGGCTGAAGCGGTAGCGGTCGGCGTTGGCCGTCTGCCCGACGTACGCGACGTCTTTGGCGACACTGAGCAGACTCAGGGCGTCGGCGACCGGCGCCGCCGCGCCCAGAGGGTTCTCGACCAGCCGCCAGCGCCCGGCGTGGCCGACGAAGGCGCGTTCGCCCACGAGGAGCAACTTGACGGTGGACGCGGCGCTGTTGTTCACCAGACCGCGCTTCGTGTCGGCCGGCCCACCGACGGCCAGGGTCAGGCGGGCTCGGTCGGGCATGGCGACCTCGCCCTCGACCCGCAACGTCACCCGCGTCTCGTCGCGGCCAGCGTTCTGGGGCAAGGGGCGCGGGACCAACGACTGCTGAACATCCGACGTCAGGCGATAGGTCCCGGCGTGGCGGGCGCGCTGCCAGGCATTGGCGACGGCGGCCGCAGCGCTGGGCGCGGGGCGGGCGGCTGACGCGCCGGGGTCAGCCCAGGTCGGGGCAGCCAGGCCCAGGGCCGCCACAGCCAGCAGGGCCAGAACAGCCCCCACGCCCACGACCAGTCGAGATGCGAGATACCGGCGCGCCATAGTCAACCCCTCCCTCAAGCCACAGCGGGGCAGGGGGTGAACCCTGCCCCGAGTCTATGTTCCCACAGGTAGTTGACGGCCGAGGGCGCCGAGAGGGATACTGCTCATCCCCTCTCCGCCCTCGGCGTCCTCAACGGTTCCGCCTTGGGTCGCCTGCGGTCTGCCGACGGC
>CAZLBQ010000872.1:0-1723 GCA_964557745.1 uncultured Anaerolineales bacterium | reverse complement strand
GAGTAGGCGACCAGGCTCTTGACGTCGGGCTGCGTGTACGCCACCCACGCGCCGTAGATGATGCCGACAATCGCCAGCGCCGCCATCAGGGGCGCGAACTGGCGCGTCGCCTCCGGGAACAGGGGCAGGTTGAAACGCAGCAGGCCGTAGGTGCCCATCTTCAGCAGCACGCCCGCCAGAATGATGCTGCCCGCCGTCGGCGCTTCGACGTGCGCCGCCGGCAGCCAGGTGTGCAGCGGGAAGAGCGGCACCTTGATGGCAAAGGCCAGGGCGAAGGCGAAGAACAGCAGCGTACCCGCCAGCCCGCCCACCGGCCGCGTCACGAGCTGAGTGAAGTCGAAGTTGGGGACACCGTTCGTGGCGTTCAGGAAGCCCAGCGCCAGGATGGCGATGAACATCAACGCGCTGCCCGCCATGGTGTACAGGATGAACTTGACCGAGGCGTACACGCGGCGCGGCCCGCCCCACACGCCAATCAGGAAGAACATGGGGATCAGAGCGGCCTCGAAGAACACGAAGAAGGTGAACATATCGAGGGCCGCGAACACGCCCAACATGCCCGTCTCCAGGATGAGCATGAAGGCCATGTACTCCTTGACCCGCGTCTCGACCGGCCACGACGCGCCGATGGCGACGGCGGTCAGCAGCGTCGTCAGCAAGACTAGCGGCAGGCTAATCCCGTCCAGCCCGACCAGGTACTGGACGCCCAGCCCGGGCAGCCAGGCCAGACGGTCCACAAACTGGAAGCCCCGGTTCGCCCAGTCAAAGTTGAGGTAGAACAGGGCCGACCACAGAACCAGCACCAGTGAGAGGACGAGGGCGATGCCGCGTATCACGCCTACGTTGCGGCGCGGGATGAAGGCGATGGCCGCCGCGCCGACGAGCGGTAGAAACAGGACAATGCTCAGGACAGGGCCGTTGAAGACATTGGAGGTAGGCACGGGTGACCCCTATCGGAAGAAGAACCACAGGATGAGGACGACGACACCCAGCAACATGCTGACGGCGTAGCTGCGCATGTAGCCCGTCTGGAGGCCGCGCAGACTCGTCCCGATGGCGGCGATGCCGCGCGCCGCGCCGTCGACAATCCCGTCGATGACGCCTTGATCGAAACTGCGCCAGAGCGTCCGCGCCAGCGACTTGAAGGGCCGGACCAGCAGGCGGTCGTATAGCTCGTCCACCCCAAACTTGTTGAACGAGGCCGCGTACAACCCGCCCAGGCTCGCGGCGACGCGCGCGGGGTCGGCTACTCTGGGCAGGCGCAGCCCGAACAGCGGCACGTCGTACATCGACATGCCCAGGAACGCGCCGATGAGGGCGGCCAGGGTGGCGACGGCGGTCAGCATCAGCGGCGACACGGCCGAGACGTGCTCCTCGGCGTGGCCGATGACCGGCTCTAGCCAGTGCTCGAAGAGCGACTGGCCCGGCACACCGGCCAAACCCGCGATCACCGCGCCAATCATCCGGATCATAAGCGGGATGGTCATCGAGCGCGGCGACTCGTGGGGATCACCGCCGTGAGCGCCGTGACCGTGCGCGTCGTGCCCGTGGTCGTCGTGGGCCGCGTGCGCCGTGACCGCGGCGACAGGCGCGGCGGCTGGGCTAGCCGGGAAGGCCGGGACAGCCGTTGGCGCTGCTGCCTGCCCGGGGCGCGGGCGGCGCGGCTCCCCGCCTTCCGCTGCCGGTCGCCGAAGCGAAAACCCCTGCGGCCGTGGGTCACCGC
>CAZLBQ010000871.1:0-1727 GCA_964557745.1 uncultured Anaerolineales bacterium | reverse complement strand
AGAACTGCGCGAGCTTCGCCGGGTCCTTGCCGCCAATCTCAACCCAGCCCACAGGATTCGCCGCCATCGTACCTCCTTGTGATAGAGTGGACCGCATGTCTCGGTCCCTCAGTTCTACCACAGACGCACCCAAATGTCAATCGGAATTAGAACATATTTTCGTCTATCTTTTGCGACTTTCGTTCTCAACTCAAAATGGATGTTTTTGCCCCTTGACAGCCATGCTCCTTTCTGCTACAATAGCGCCAGAACAATCGTTCTCTATCAAGAACGCTGCTTCCTTCTGCGGTCCTCCGTGGCCGCGCCCCCTGATCAGCCGACGCCTATAGCAGTGCGAAGGAAGAAACCCATGCCTAAGGAAAAGCCTCTCATCCCCAACAAGCAGATCGAGTTGATGTTCTTCCGCGTCGCCACGGACGAAGAAGTCCAGAAGTACGTCGAGATGGCCGAGCACGGCCTGCGCCACACGGCGTCGGCCTACGCCTCCAACAAGGTCTTCCACCTGTTCATGGACCTGGTGGACCTGGCGGAAGCCATTGGCGCGCTGCCCCTGACACCCGTCGAGCCGACCAAGCCACCGCTGATCATCGGCAGCGCCTCGGCCGAGCACCGCGAGCGGGTGCGCCGCGACCTGCGCGTGCTGCCGGGCGGCAGCGCGCCGCACGCCAAAGCGAAGTCGTAGCTCCGGACAAGCGCCGCGTGCCGCGTGAAACATCACTCACGCGGCACGCGGCGCTCATGCCTTGTCGCCTGTCCCTGCCCCGCCGTCTCCCGTTGCAGACGTGTCGGGGCCTTGTGCTATGGCCCGGCGGGATGAGAAACCTCCACCCTGCGTAGTAGACTATCCGCCAAAAGACTGATGACAAATCCAGCGAATTGCCTTATAATTAAACGGTGATTAATACCATTTGCCAACGATTTATCGGAGCGCGGATGATTGACGACATCGACCGCCAGATTCTGGACCTGCTCCAGGCCAACGGACGCATGAGCCACGCCGAGATCGGCCGCGTCGTGGGCCTGACGACCTCGTCGGTCTACGAGCGGGTGCGGAAGCTGGAAGAGCGGGGAGTTATCCTCGGCTACCGAGCCATCCTGGACCCGGCTGCCCTGGGCAAGCCCATCACGGCCTTCATTCGCTTCCGGCAGGCAGTGGACGTCGCGCAGTTCCAGGCGGCGGTCGAGGCCGAGCCGGACATCACCGAGTGCCACGACATTACGGGCGACGACTGCTACATTGTGAAGGTGCGCAGCCGCGACACCGCCGACCTGCACCGTGTCCTGCAGCGTCTGCGCAGCGTTGGCGGCGGCGTCAGCACCGTCACTTCTATCGTCCTGCACACCGTCAAAGAGAATAGTCCCGTCTCTCTTCAGCGCCCCGACGCCGAACTCGTTGGTCAAGTTTAGTGAGTCTGGATAAGGAGTATCCCATGCGTCTCAATCCCGCCGAGCGGGCCTACCCCAGCTTCAACGACCCGCCCCATGACCGCCCCGTCCTCAGTATGAGTGGCGAGAAGCGCGCCTTTGGCATCCTGGTCGCCGTCATCGGCTCCCTGGTGAGCGTCTCGGCTTTGCTGATGCTCGTTCACTAATCCAACCAAACCCAGGGACTTCCGGGGTCTGCCCGACCGCCGGAAGTCCTCTTTTTTAGGAGCGCGCCTATGCGGCTGGACCGCTTGCCCGTCACCTCGCACACGCTCAAGCTGCTCGCGGCGTTCTTTGCCGTC
>CAZLBQ010000870.1:0-1736 GCA_964557745.1 uncultured Anaerolineales bacterium | reverse complement strand
TGTCCTTGTAGCCCCACAAGATGTGAGCGATTGACGACTTGCTTACCCCCTCGCTCGCCAACTGGCGAATACGGGCGCGGCGCTCGTCATCGGGGTCAACGGTGGTGGTGGTGGTGGTGGTGGTGGTGGTGTGCTCCGCCTCGTTTTCAGCCGTCGGCGCGGCCTCGTCAGGGTCGGTGGTGGTGGTGGTGGTACAACCACCACGCAAGACAACGAGCGGCGGCCGCTCTTGCGGCGTGTCCAGGTCCTGGGCACGCGTCGGCGACGTGACCATGATGGGCGGGGCCTGCGTCACGCGTTCGAGCGGTGTCGGTCGCGCAACAGGCGCGGGCGCGCCCTGGGCGGGCGGTGGCAGTAACTTATACAGCGAGTCGTTACTGACATAGGGCACGCGCACAAGCGCAGCCTGTGGCGTGGGCTTGGAGCGAAGATAAACCAATCCCTTGCCCAGCAACGACTCGTCGATCAGCTTGGCGGGCATGTCCAAGAGGGCGCGGGCGGTGTGCGGGTCGGCGCCGCAATAATAGCCCGTTCTGAGACAATCTCGGATGCCTGACGACGTGCCGATGGACTTGAGCAACAAGTCTTGTGCGCCAGCCAGCAGGAAAATTTGAGCTTTTCTGCCCTCCCTGAGTATTTCGCCGATGTACTCAGGCGCGTCTTTCACCTTGGCGGCAATCGCGGGCAGCTCATCGATGGCACAGTAGATAGGCTGGCCGACGGGCTGGCTGTGGCGACGTCGCTCCAACCGGGCGGGTAATTCCACGCGGGCCAGGTGCTGGAGCATGTCTCCAATGTCGCTATAGGCGACGGCGGGCGGCTGTAGCAGGCGCCGCTCGATAGGCGCCCAATCCTCGCCCGAATCCGGGTCAACGCGGGCAAAGTGTGGATCGGCCAAGAGCAGCCCTGCCCCGCTCGCTGCCAATTGCGCTATGAGCATCTTGACAATATTTGACTTGCCTTGCCCGGTGCTGCCTGTGACGCCACAGTGAACGAGGTTCTTGGCCTCCACGGTGATAAGGTGACCACCGGGCCCAATCGCCAGCAGGATGCTTGATAGCGACGGGGTAAAGTCCAACGTGGACAGGTCCACGGGGCCAGGCAGGGCCAGCGGCGCGTCAGGAGCGGGAAGGGCGGGCGCGGCCGGCGCTGCGAGCTGGGCGGGCGCCTGCTTGCCCTCATAGTACCTGGGCGCGTAGGTCCGTAGCTCACTCGACAGCCGCGGCTGCTTGGCGGCCTCGATAGCGGCGGCGTGATGCCCTTGCATGCCCATCAGGGCGGCGGCGTCGCCCGCCTCTATGCTGATAGACACCAGCCCGCGACCGTCGGGTTGGAGTCGGTACCGTTCTGCTTGACGCGTGTCCCACTCACTCAGCAGGCGGATTGTGCCCCAGCCCACCCCCAAACAGGCCAGGGCGATAGCGACGGCGACGGCCAGGCCGATAAGGAACGCGACGGCGCCCTCGACCAGGCCGTTGACGCCCTGCCAGAATTCGGCGTCGCGGGCTTGGCGCTCGGCTTTCTGCTGCAACTCTAGCGCGTCAGACTGCTGGCGGTAGGCGGCTTCTTGGCGGAGCACGTCAGGCGAGGCGATACGGTCGTGAATCGCCGACACCAGCACGAAAGCAGCGACGGCGATAATCAGCACGCCGACGGCAACGATTAACTTAGCCATTGTCGCCCCCTCTCCTGTGGCTCACCCGGGCGTGGCGCTCGTCGAAGTCGGCGGCGCGGCA
>CAZLBQ010000869.1:0-1741 GCA_964557745.1 uncultured Anaerolineales bacterium | reverse complement strand
CGCGCCGGACGAGGCGCGGGGCGCTGACATCGCCCTGGACCTGGGCGACGGCGACCCGGCGGCCAAGCGGGCGACGCTGCGGGCGTGGCAGGCGGCCCTGCCACCCGACACGCCCCTGGTGACGAGCATCCTGACGGTGGCGGGGGCGGAGGCGGCCGGTTGGCTGGACGACCCGACGCGGCTGGTGGGGGCGGCGGCGCTGCCGCCGCTGACCGACACGAGTGTGGTCGAGGTGGCGGGGCTGCCGGGGGCCGAGGCCGCCGCTGAGGCGGCGCGGGCGTTCTGCGCGGCGCTGGGGCTGGCGACGGCGGACATCGAGGACAGCGTGGGCGGGGTGCTGCCGCGCATCGTGGCCTGCCTGGTCAACGAGGCGGCGTTTGCGTTGGGCGAGGGGGTGGCGGCGGCGGAGGCCATCGACCAGGCGATGCGGCTGGGGACGGCCTACCCGCGCGGCCCGCTGGCGTGGGGGGCGCTGATTGGCTACCGGCGGGTGGCCGCTATCCTGGACGCGCTGCACCGCGAGACGCCCGACGGGCGCTATCGCGTCGCGCCGTGGCTGCGGCGGCAAGCGCGGCTGGCAAGGGAGGAACCGTGAACGAGGCGGCCAAGAAGACGGTGCTGCGGCTGTTTACTTACGGCCTGTTTGTCGTGACGGCGGGGCAGGGCGACGAGGCGTCGGCCATGACGGTCAACTGGCTGTCGCAGGCGGGCTTCGAGCCGCCGATGGTCATGCTGGCGGTGGAGGCCGACTCGCGCAGCCGACGCGTCATCGAGGCGGCGGGGGCGTTCGCCGTCAACGTCCTGGACAGCGGCCAGCGCGAGCTGGCGGGGCAGTTGGGGCGGGCCAGCGTCAAGCGGCCCGACAAGTTCCAGGGCGTGGCGACGACGGCGGGGCCGGTGACGGGTGCGCCGCTGCTCCAGGCGGCGCTGGGCTGGTTGGAGTGCCGCGTGGCAGGTTCGCTGCCGGCGGGGGACCATGTGGTCGTGGTGGCTGAGGTCGTGGAGGCGGGGGTGAACCGCGAGGGGCGCCCGCTGACGATGGCCGAGGCCGGGTTTCGCTATTTTGGCTAGGGAAGGACACGATGCGACGAATTGTAATCTTGATGGCACTACTCGGCCTGCTGATGGCGGGCTGCCAGGCGGGGCCGAGCGCCGGCAGCGCCAACCGCGCCCTGGCGGAGAAGTATGTCAACTCGTTTAACAGCGCGAACATGCAGGGTATCCTGGATGTAGTGGCAGATGATGTCAACGTGTACGTGATGGGGGGCAACAAGCCGGAGAAGGGCAAGGACACGCTGGCGAACCTGCTCAACTACGACTTCCCCTTCGGCACGCAGCTGCGGGTCGACAAGTGGTCCGAAGAGGGCGACACGGTCAAGGCCCAGATCTATATCAGCAGCCCCAAGACGCAGCAGGTCACGCCGATGAACGCCGTCTACAGCTGGACGGTCAAGAACGGCAAGATCAGCGAGATCCACATCGACCGCGCCCCCTGACCAGGAGAGGAGAAGGCTATGCGCGACGCCGTCATCGTCGACGCCCTGCGCACGCCCATTGGCCGCTACGGCGGGGCGCTGGCCGCCGTCCGCCCGGACGACCTGGCCGCCCACGTCATCCGCGCCGTCGTCCAGCGCAGCGGCGTGCGGGCCGAGGACATCGAGGATGTCATCCTGGGCTGCGCCAACCAGGCGGGCGAGGACAACCGCAACGTGGCGCGCATGGCGCTGCTGCTGGCTGGGCT
>CAZLBQ010000868.1:0-1742 GCA_964557745.1 uncultured Anaerolineales bacterium | reverse complement strand
GGCACGGCGACGGACCTGACGTCCGGCTCGCCCCAGGTGGCCGGTCTGTCCGTCATCCAGCTCAGCATCGACCGCCAGCCCTGGCGCAACGTCGCCGAGTTCACCGACAGCCACCCGTACACCGGGACGTGGCGCTTCAACTGGAAGCTCGACGCCAAGATGTACGGCAGCCACAGCCTGGCTGTGCGCGCCGTCGACGCCCTCGGCCAGGTCGGCCAGCCAACCCAGATCAGCGTCGTCGTCGACCTCCTGCCCCCCACCGACATCTGGTCCAACGCCAGCGACGACGTGCAGGCGGGCCAGACCGTCACCTTCCAGGGTCACGCCGACGACACCGGCAACGTCCCGCTGCCCTCGCGGCCGCAGCCGCTGACGGGCGGCAGTTCCAGCGCGCTGGACGTGCAGCAGAAGGCGACGGTGTGGCTGATGCCTAACGGTCCGACCGAGGACATCACCAAGACCGTCGTCTGGCTGGGCGACGTGGACGGCGATGGGCGGGCCGACTTCGCCGTCGGCACGCCGAGCAGCACGGTCAACGGCCAGGCCAACGCGGGCAAGGTGTCCATCGTCTACGGCAAGGCCGGCGGCTGGCCCGTCACGCCCGACGCTGTATCCCTGACCGACGCGGGCGGCGCCATCCTCGGCTCGGCGGGCTCGCAGCTTGGGACGACCATCGCGCCGGCGGGCGACGTCAACGGCGACGGCCTCAGCGACTTCCTGGTCGGCGACCCCGTCAACAACGAGGTCTACCTGGTCTTCGGCCAGACCGGGCCGATTGGTGACGTGAGCGCGTCCACGCTGCGGAGTATCAGCAGCAAGGCGAAGGGCAAGATTCTCACCGTAAACACGGGGCAGGTCGGGCAGTGGCTGGCGTCGGCGGGCGACGTCAACGGCGACGGCTTCGACGACCTCCTCATCGGCGTCACCGGCCTCCCCGGCGGCAAGGGCGTCGTCTACCTCGTCCTCGGCTCCAACGCCATCACCGGCGCGCTGGGCGCGGCGCAACTGTTCGCCCTCGACGACGCCACGACCAAGCGGCCCATCACGGCGGCGGCGTTCGCCTTCCCCGGCGCGGGCGCTCCTGCCCTCGGCGTCGGCGACCTCGACGGCGACCAGTACGCCGACTTCGTCCTCGCCGACCCCACCAACGCCCTCGGCGGTCCTTCGGGAGCCGTCTACGTCTTCCTCGGCGGCCTCGCCTACGCTCCGCAGGCCGCCCCCACCCCCCTCAACCCCGTCCAGAAGGCCAACGCCAGCTTCACCGGCAGCGGCGTCGGGCAGCAGGTCGTGGCCCTCGGCGACGTCAACGGCGACGGTCGCCCCGACTTCGCCTACAGCCAGGGGGCGACGCCCCACCTCGCCTATGGCCGCACGGGCGGCTGGCGGCTGGGCCTGGCCCCTGACGTCACCTTCACCTACACCGGCCCCACCCCCAACGCCTTCATCGCGGGCATCGGCGACGTCAACGCCGATGGCAAGGGAGACATCTTGCTGGGGGCGACGAACGGGACGGCGCGGCTCGTGCTCGGCAGCGCGGACCTGGCGACGAACCAGCCGGTGCAAGCGACGCTGAGCAATGTGGGAGCGGCGGCGAGCGCGCCGTACGCGGCGGGGGCGGACGTCAACTGCGACGTGTCGTCGGACCTGCTGCTGGTGCCGTTCGGGACGCAGGCCGGGGCGAGCGCGAAGGAGGCGGGGGAGACGCGGCGGGCCTTGCGCCGCGAGTTGGACCTCGGTCCCTC
>CAZLBQ010000867.1:0-1751 GCA_964557745.1 uncultured Anaerolineales bacterium | reverse complement strand
AGCAGACGTGCGGAGTTACCTAGGATTCCCAGATCGGGAAGAGACTGTGCCGCCGCCGCCAGAATCGGTGGCAGTATCCCGACGGCTGCGAGTGATAGCCCTACGAGGTTGTACCCTGCCGTGAAGCCAATGTTCATCTTGACCACGCGCATCGTCCGTTGAGCAATCTGAAGCACTTCGGGCACGAGTGCCCAATCTTCTCGCATCAGAGCGATGTGAGCCGCCTCGATCGCTACATCCGACCCGGCCACTCCCATGGCAATACCAACATTGGCCTGGGCCAAGGCAGGTGCGTCATTCACGCCATCTCCCACCATAACCACCGTATGCCCTTGGGCCTGGTAGTCTTTTACGATTGCTATCTTGTCCTCGGGCAATAGGTTGGCCTTGTAGGTTACGTTGAGCTGGCTCGCGAGAGCAGCTGCTGTACGCTCATTGTCTCCTGTCAGGAGTTCAATGTGCTGTATGCCAAGCGCGCGAATATCGGCTAGCGCCTGCGGCACCTCAGGACGCAGCGTGTCAGATGCAGCCAGAATGCCCACCGGCTCGTCGTTCTGGACGACGAACAATAGTGTCTTGCCCTGCTCTTGGAGTCTGTCCGCTGCCGTCAGCACTCGGACAGTGGCTATCATACGTCGACTACCAACTGCCACAGTGCTACCATTGACATGCGCCCGGACGCCAATGCCTGGGATGGACTCGAAGGTATCTGGCTCCAATGGAAGCAAACCGCGCTCCTGGGTGGCTGAACGTACGGCTTCAGCGAGGGGATGCTCCGAGTACCGTTCCGCTGAGCCTGCCAGCATGAGAATCTCGTTCTGGGGCAGGCCGTTGAGGGTTACTACATCCGTGATCTGCGGACGACCGAGGGTGAGCGTGCCGGTCTTATCAAGCAACATCACATCGGCGCCCGCAAGTGTCTCCAGATACCTCCCGCCTTTGATAAGCACGCCTCGCTTGGCGCCGGCGCCGATGGAGGCTAGCATAGCAATCGGAGTTGCCAAGGCAAACGAGCACGAGCACGCTACAACCAGGACGGCTGTCGTTGCCAACGGATCACGACGGATGAGGAGGGTGAGAGCTGCGATGCTTGCTACGACTGGTAAGTAGTAAGTGGCGAACTTGTCACCGATGCGCTGAACGTCCGCTCGGTGGGCCTCGGCTTCTTCTACGAGCCTAATCACGCGCCCAAACGTTGTATCGGGGCCAACGTGCGTAGCTCGGAGTCGAATGCTACCTAGCCGAGCCAGGGTAGCAGCAAATACTCTTGACCCTGGCCCAACTTCGACGGGCATCCCTTCGCCTGTGATCGCTGCCTGGTCTACTGTCGCCTGACCGCTTATAACGTCTCCGTCAACGGGAATCTTGTCGCCCGGCCGGATGACAACCACTTCACCGACCCGTACCTCGCTGGCCGGAACCTCATCCTCATACCCGTCGCGTTCAACTCTGGCGGTCTGCGGGGCCATCGCCGTAAGGTCTTTCACGGCACGCCGCGCACGTTCAGTCGTGAAGTGTTCAGCGTAGTCGCCCACGCGCATGAAAAACACCACGACCGCCGCTGTCGCCCATTGACCAACAACTAGCGCGGCAATCGCCCCAACGCTCATCAGAGTGTGGGACGTAATCTGCCGATGAAAGGCTGAGCGAAGGACGTTCCGAAAAATGGGATACCCAAACAGCAGGACAATACCTGCCCCAACCGGCCAGGGTACGCGCTCGGTGATGGCTTCAAAGAAGCCCATCCACTC
>CAZLBQ010000866.1:0-1752 GCA_964557745.1 uncultured Anaerolineales bacterium | reverse complement strand
GCGGCCATCCGCGAGCAGAGCGTCGAGATTCTGACGCGTCTCGGCCTGGAGGGCAAGGCCCTCTACGAGCCGGTCGAAGAGATGTCGCGCGGGATGCAGCAGAAGGTCGCCATCGCGCGCGCCTTCCTGTCCGCGCCGATCCTGATGCTGTTGGACGAACCGACGACGGGCCTCGACCCCCGCTCCAAGCGCGAGGTGCAGGCCTTCGTCCTCGAACTGCGCGAGAAGCACGACGCGACGGTGGTCCTGACCACCCACGACATGGATGAGGCGGAGGCGCTGTGCGACCGTATCGCCATCATCGAGAGCGGCAAGATTGTCGCCCTGGATACGCCGGCCGGGCTGAAGCGCCTGGTCGCCGGCCACGGCCACGAGCCGACGCTGGAAGACGTGTTCATGGCCTTGACGGGCAAGAAGCTGGCGCCTGACGAAGAAGCCGCCGCCTAGCCATCACGAGAGGAAAGCCTGTATGTCTGTCGTCGACGCCTCCACCCCCACCCTCATCGTGCGCGCGCCGACGCCCGCCGATGTCGAGCTGGTTGCCGAATTGATTATCGCCTCGGACATCGCGGAGTTTGGTGAGCCGGACTCGTCGATCGACGACGTCCGCCGCGAGTGGGAAGACCTGGACCTGAGCCGCGACGCGTGGTTGGTCACGCTGACCGATGGCCGCCTGGTCGGCTACGGCTATCTCTGGGATCGCGGTGGGGGGCGGCTGAGCAGCGAGGGCTATGTTCACCCGGACTACGAGGGCCGGGGCATCGGCACGCGGCTGCGGCGGCTCATCGAGGCGCGGGCCGCCGAGTTGGCGGCGCAGGTTCCGGCGGGCGTGCGCGTTGTCCTCCGCGCCGGGACGAACGCCCACAACGCGGCCGCGCGCCGCTTCCTGGAAGAGCAGGGCTATCAGGTCGTGCGCTTCTTCTGGCGGATGCAGATTGAATTGAACGGCCCGCCGCCCGCGCCGCGCTGGCCGGCGGGGCTGACGGTGCGGCCGATGCAACTCGGCCGCGACGAGGTCGCCGTGTTCACGGCCTTGACCGAGGCGTTCCTGGACCACTGGGGCAGTGTGCCCATCCCGTTCGAGGAGTGGCGGAAGAAGTACCTCGACAAGCCGGACGTGGACACGTCGACGTGGTTTGTCGTCCTCGACGGCGACGAGCCGGCGGCGGCGGTACGGTGCAGCCGCTTCCTGGATATGGGCTGGGTGGATACGCTGGGGGTGCGGCGGCCCTGGCGCAAGCAAGGCCTGGGCACGGCGCTCCTGTATCAGGTCTTCGACGCCTTCTACCAGCGCGGTATCCCCAAGATTGGGCTGGGCGTCGACGCGGCGAACCCGACGGGGGCGACACGCATCTACGAGCGGGCGGGGATGCAGGTGACACGCACCTTCGCGCTGTACGAGAAGGAGCTGCGGGCAGGGGAGGATAGTCATGACGCTTAGTTCGATTGGTCACGAGGTACGCGCGTCCTACGCGTTTGTCGAACGGAACTTCAACCTGGTCAAGCGCTACTGGGGTTGGGAGGCCGTGTGGATCATGTACGGCATCGCCAACGCCCTGGCCGTGACCTACATCGGCGCGGGCATGGGCGCCCTCACCGGCCAGACCGTGGACACCGATTTCCTGGTCATGTACCTGCTGATCGGTACGGTGGTGTGGCGCTACCTGTCCATCGTCTTCGACTCGCTGAGCGAGATGATCATGTGGGAGCGCTGGGAGGGGACGATTGAGTACACCTTCATGGCGCCCGTCG
>CAZLBQ010000865.1:0-1753 GCA_964557745.1 uncultured Anaerolineales bacterium | reverse complement strand
ATTGACACTCGCCATCTCCGCGAACCGCTCGATGACCTCGACGGGCAGCGGGGCCGAGCCACTGTTGCACTGGCGCAATGCGCTCCAGTCAACCGTGTGCGCTTGCGGGTGGTTCAGGAGGGCGATGAAGAGGGTCGTCACGCCGGGGAAGATGTTGACCTTGTACTCCTGGATGGCGCGCAGGGCCATGTCGGCGTCGAACTGGGGCAGCAGGACCAGTTCCGCCCCGAAGTACGTCCCCAGGCTGATGCCGACGGTCAGGCCATAGACATGGAAGAAGGGCAAAATCATGAGCCAGACATCCTCGCCGGGCCGGGCGTACTCGCGGCTCCACATGTACGCCTGGATCACGTTGGCGACGATGTTATAGTGGGTCAGCATCGCCCCCTTGGGCGTGCCCGTCGTCCCGCCCGTGTACTGGAGAACGGCGACGTCCTCCTGCGGGTCGAACTCGACCTGCGGCGGGCGCGGCGGGTGCGATGTCATCAGGGAGGCGAAGGTCAGCACGTCGGGCCGGTCGGGCCGGTCGACCAGGCGGCCTTGGGCGCGCATCATGGCCACGTAGCCCTGCGCGACCTGGGGGGGCTGGTACTCCTGGAGGCCGGTCACGATGACCCGCTCCAGCCCGGTCCGCTCCTTGACGGCCAGGGCGCGTGGCGCAAGCAGGTCGAGGACGAGCAGCGTCTTCAGGCCGCTATCATTGATGGTGAACTCGATCTCGCGCTCGGTGTACGTCGGGTTGACGTTGACGACGATGCCGCCCGCCATCAGGATGCCGTAGAAGGCGATGAGGTACTGCGGGCAGTTGGGCAGCATGATGCCGACGCGGTCGCCCTTCTGGACGCCCAGGCCCGCCAGGGCGTTGGCGAACTTCCTGGCCTGTAGGTGGATCTCGTGATACGTCTGCCGCGCGCCAAAGAACACCGTCGCCGGGCGCGCGCCGAACCGAGTGTCCGCCACCTCCAGGATGCGCTGGACGGGCTGGCGCGGGTAGTGGATGTGGCCCGGCACCCAGTAGTCGTAGTGGTTGAGCCACGGACGCTCGTGGAGCGTCGCGGACGGCGCGGGCAACGGATCAGAGCGAACCGACATTCAACCTCCCGAACCCTCTGGTAGGGGCAGACCCCCGTGTCTGCTCTGGGCGAACCTGCGTGTTCGCCCTACGTTATGGAAACCACAGATGAGCGTGGCTGAAACTGTTTTGTCTTGCTTAATCACGGCCTGACGCCGCGCTCATCTGTGGCCCCTTTCACGCCAGGTTCTCGTAGATGATGGCCGCGCCCTGGCCGCCGCCGACGCACATGGTGACCATGCCGTAGCGGGCCTGGCGGCGCTGCATCTCGTTGAGAATCTGGACGGTCAACTTGGCGCCCGTCGCGCCCAGCGGGTGGCCGAGGGCAATCGCGCCGCCGTTGACGTTGACCTTAGCCGGGTCCATGCCCGTCTCGCGCATGACGGGGATGACCTGGGCCGCGAAGGCCTCGTTCAACTCGATCACGTCGATGTCGTCAATGGTCAGGCCGGCCTTCTTGAGCGCCTTCGGCACGGCGACAATGGGGCCGATGCCCATGATCTCCGGTGGCACGCCACCGACGGCGTAGGTGACGAAGCGGGCCAGCGGCTTGAGGCCGAGTTCCCTGGCCTTGTCGTCCTACATGACCACCACCGCCGCCGCGCCCGCGCTCCTCTGCTAGTCGTTTCCCGCTCCGCATCGCATCGAGGCCCGGCTGCGGCCCCACACCCCTCCTGTCCC
>CAZLBQ010000864.1:0-1760 GCA_964557745.1 uncultured Anaerolineales bacterium | reverse complement strand
GACCGGACGTCACGGACAATCACCGGCGGCCCAACCGTACCCCCCACCCCGACCGCAACGCCGACGTCCACCCGCACGCCCACCGCCACCCCCACGCCAACGTCGACAAGCACCCCGACGCCGACGGCGACCGCCACGGCGACCGCCACGGCGACGGCGACCGCGACGGCCACGGCCACGCCCACGGCCACCGCCACGCCCACCGCCACTGCGACGGCCACCGCGACGCCCACGGCCACCAGCACGCCCACGGCGACGGCCACGGCCACGGCCACGGCCACGGCCACCAGCACGGCGACGGCGACCGCCACGGCCACCTCGACGCCGACCGGGACGTTGCAGCAGACCAATACGCCGACGCCGACCAGTACCTCGACCAGTACGCCGACGTCGACAAGTACAGCCACGAGCACACCCACGGCGACAAGGACCGCGACCAGTACGCCGACACCGACCAGCACGGCGACGAGTACCGCGACACGCACGCCGACGGCGACGAGCACGGCGACAAGTACCAATACGCCGACGCCCACGCCGACGGAGACGTCTCAGCCAACGCTGACCCCGACGCCGACGGAGACGTCTCAGCCAACGATGACCCCAACGCCGACGAGTACCATCAGCCCTGAGGGCTACTTGAAGGTGTGCAAGGTCGCTGGGCCTGGTATCAGCGTCGGGCAGATCTTCGAATTCAACGTCGACGGCCGCTCGGTCCGTGTTGTGGCGGGCTACTGCGAGTTCGTCGGCACCTACGCGACAGGGACGTTCGTCACCATCCAGGAGGTGGTACCGGCGGGCACGCAGGTCTCGGCCATCGACGTCAACCCACCGGGTAACACCGTGAGCACGAACATCGGCGGCGGTCAGGCGACGGCGAGTGTAGGCCCAGGGACAACCGAGGTCTCGTTCACCAACCGCACATTGCGGCGCTTCCGCCAGAACCAGTACCCTGACGGCGTGTTTGAGCCATAGCGGCTGGCTTCGGATCGCGCTGGGGAGGCGAAGAGAGGTCTCTCTTCGCCTCCCTTTCTAGGACAGCATCTCCCCCGATTTGTGCTTCAAGGGTCGTATCTAGCATCCTCGTTTTACGTTTGATAAGTGAGCCAAAATCTCTAGCGCGGCGCTCGTCGCGCCGTCTAGAGAGTGGTGCATTCTTGTTGGGACGGTGGCGGAACTGAGAGGCCGCAGCCGTCTCACCCAACCGGCAAGCGGCCTGGAGAGCGGCCCCGCTTGCCATGTCATAGGGAGGTCAGACACTGTGTACAACAGAAGACAGCTCTGGCTGCTAGGCGCGGCGCTGGTCTTGGCGCTGGTCCTAGCCGGGGCGGTTCTGCCATCCATGGCAGCCGCCCAGACGACTACGGGGGTTCTCGAAATCTGTAAAGAGGCCACCAGCGGTTCGGGATCGGGTTTCTACACCTTCAGCGTGGCGGGCCAGTCCGTGCTCGTCCCGGTGGGGGGCTGTTCCAATGCGATTACCGTGCCAGCCGGTCAGCAGACGATCATCGAGCAGCAACGCCCGGGCGGCGCCCTCGTGAGCGTGTCGACATCGCCCAGCGATCGGCTGGTGTCGACGAACTTGCCGAACAACTCCGCCACGGTCACGGTCGTCGCGGGTGGCATCTCGGACGAGACCATTGTCACCTTCGTCAATAACATTCCGGCCGAAGCCTGCCAGCCGTTGCCCATCACTGGCAGCAACTATTATCAACTGCCGGTGCTGGGCTACATCGGCAACACCGCCACGGGCGTCGACTGGG
>CAZLBQ010000863.1:0-1767 GCA_964557745.1 uncultured Anaerolineales bacterium | reverse complement strand
CCAAGGCCGTGCGCCGCGCCCGCGCCGGTATGAAGGACCCGCGCCGCCCCATCGGCTCGTTTATCTTCCTCGGCCCGACGGGCGTCGGCAAGACCGAGTTGGCGAAGGCCCTGGCCGAGTTCATGTTCGGCTCCGACGACGCCATGGTCCGCCTGGACATGAGCGAGTTCATGGAGCGGCACACCGTCGCTCGTCTCGTCGGCGCCCCGCCCGGCTACGTCGGCTACTACGAGGGCGGCCAGCTCACCGAGGCCATCCGCCGTCGCCCGTACCAGGTCGTGTTGCTGGACGAGATTGAGAAGGCCCACCCCGAAGCCTTCAACATGCTGCTCCAGATCATGGAAGACGGTATGTTGTCCGACGCCAAGGGTCGCAAGGTGGACTTCCGCAACACCATCATCATCATGACCTCCAACGTCGGCGTCGAGGCGCTCAACAAGGCGATGGCGTTGGGCTTCACGACGGGCAGCGAGGAGCAGCAGTCCAAGGCCGAGTTCGAGAAGATGCGCGACCGTGTGCTGGAGCAGTTGAAGAAGGTCTTCCGTCCCGAGTTCCTCAACCGCGTGGACAAGATCATCGTCTTCAAGGCGCTCACGCGCGAGCAACTCAACCAGGTCATCGGCATCCAACTCAAGCGCCTCATCCCCCGCGTCGAAGAGCAGGGCATGAAGCTGGAGATCAGCGACGCGGCGAAGGCAATCATCGCCCGCGAGGGCTACCAGCCGGAGTTCGGCGCGCGCCCGCTGCGCCGCGCCATCCAGAACCTGGTCGAAGACCAGCTTTCGGAGGGCGTGCTGAGCGGCAAGTTCCACGAGGGCGACACCATCCTTGTCGACGCCGAGGACGACACCATCGTCCTCAACGCCAAGGAAGGCGAAGCCACGCCCCCCACCGAAGCCCAACCGGCGTAAACGCACTCAGCCTCAGTCCCCTACATCGGACACGAACCAAGCGCCAGGCCCACCCAAGTAATGGGTGGGCCTGGCGCTTCAGAATTGCCCTTTTCGCTCCTCCGGTTATAATTGCCACGATGAGGAGAGGGCATATGAATTTCTGGCAGCGTCCCCTTGGTCGTCTACTTCTCGCGCTCCTCGGCCTGGCCGTGCTTGGCCTGGTCGTTGTTGGAGCTGTCGCCGCCTCGCCGACCAGCCTCGGCGAGCGCCTGCGCAACGCGCCGCAGCGCATCGAGGCGCGGCTGCGGCCCCACACGCCGCCTGTCGCTGCTTTCGTCCCGACGCCCGCTGCGTCGGAGGCCGAGCAGAAGGCCGCCCTCGCCCTGTTGGCGACGGCTACCCCGGTCCCGCCGACGGCCACATCCGTCCCGCCCACCGCCGCGCCCACGCAGGCCGCCGCGGTCGCGCAGCCGACCACGGCCCCGGCCTCCCCGACCCCCGCGCCGCCGACGGCGACCGCGACGCCCGCCGTCGCCCTGACGCCGCTGGCCGCGAAGGTCGAACTCACGGGCCTCAACCACGAGTACCAGGGCTGGAACAACTGCGGACCGGCCACCATCGGCATGGACCTCAGCTACTTTGGTCTCAAGATCACCCAGAAAGAGTCGGCGCCCGTTCTCAAGCCCGACCCCAACGATAAGAACGTCGGTCCCGACGAGCTGGCCGCCTACGCCGAGACGGTCGGCATGCGCGGCATCTACCGCGTCAACGGCAACCTCGAGACCCTCAAGAAGCTCCTGAGCAACGACATCCCCGTCATCGTCGAGCACTGGTTCATCCCCGAGCCGAACGACGAGATGGGCCACTACAAGCT
>CAZLBQ010000862.1:0-1778 GCA_964557745.1 uncultured Anaerolineales bacterium | reverse complement strand
GGGCGCTCTCCATTTCAGTATGGCGTATTCCCGCCGCCCGCCGCGCCACAGCGTTCATGCGGTGGCTAAACTGGCCGGCGGCGTACTCAATCAATTGCGCGGGCACGAGACCAAAGGGAATGGCGTCGCCGTAGGGCGCGAAGGCGTCGCCGATAATGTCCAGGGTGATAGGCAGCAGGGTGTCCATGCGCTCTGTGAGCGCGTCCATCAGGGTCGGCTCGCGGCCAATCAGCCGTTCCAGCAGGCTGATGCCGAACGCGATGTGGCGCGCCTCGTCGCGCTGGATCAACTGCATCCCCTGGACCAGCCCCGGTGTCACGCCCCGTGCGCCCATCGCCTGGCCGACGATGTAGTAGCCCGTCTCGGCCAGCACGCCCTCGACACTCATGTGGTAGGTGGCGACGGCGATCACCTGGGCGTGGGCCGAGGGGTCGGTGAGCAGGCGGTCCAGGGCGGTGGGCAGCTCGACGTCGAACAGCGTCCGGTAGGCCTCGCCCCGGTAGGGGGCCAGGTCAACAGGCGTCACGACGACCTCGCTCAGCCAGCGGTCGAAGAACTCGACGTGCTTGGCCTCCTCGAACAGTTGCGTGGTGACAAACATCTGGTCTTCGAGGCGGCCGTCGGCGCGCAGGGCGAGCAGCAGCGGGGCCAGGTCACACGTGACGGCCTCCTCGCCCGCCAGGAACAGCGAGCACAGCCGCAGCAGGCTGTCGCGCTCGGTGTCGGTGAGCGTCGCCCAGTCGGCGCGGTCGGCGGTCAGGTCGATGTCGCGCGGATCCCACAGCAGACGCTTGGCCTTGTGGTAGTCGCGCATGGGCGCCAGGGAATGGTCGAGCGGCAAGGGGTATCCTCCTCACGCCATCACGCGCCCGCCGTCGACGTGGATGGCCTGGCCGGTGATGTAGCTGGCGGCGGCGGAGCATAGGAACACGACCAGGGCCGCCACCTCGTCCGGCTCGCCCAGGCGGCCCTGCGGGATGCCGCTGAGCCAGGCGGCCATCTGGGCCGGGTCGGAGCGGGCGTGGGCCGTCATCTCGGTGACGATGACGCCAGGGCAAATGGCGTTGACGCGGATGCCGAGCGGAGCGAACTCGCGGGCGGCTTCCTTGGTGAAGCCGACCATGCCCGCCTTGCTGGCGGCGTAGGCCGAGCGCAAAGGCAGCGGTGTCGCCTTGCCTGCGATGCTGGCGATGTTGACGATGGCTCCCCGCCCGGCCGCGCGCATCAGCCGCCCCGCCGCTTGGGTACACAGGAAGGCGCTGCGCAGGTTGACCGCCATCACGGTGTCCCACTCGGCGGGGTCCATGTCGAGGATGGCGGCGCGGGGCTCGATGCCCGCGTTGTTGACCAGGGCATCCAGGCGGCCGAAGCGGTCGTGGGCCAGGGCGAAGAGCGTGTCGACCGCCTCCGGCTGCGAGACGTCGGCGGGCAGGGCGAGCGCCGCGCCGCCGGCCGCCCCAATCTCTTGCGCGACAGCCGCCGCCGTCGCCGCGTCGATGTCATTGACGGCGACGGCCCAGCCCTGGCGGGCGAAGGCCAGGGCGATGGCCCGCCCGATACCTCGCCCCGCCCCCGTGACGAGGGCTACGGGAGAAGTTGGGCTAGACATGCTGCTCCGCCGTCGTCTCGAATTCCTGCTCGATGATCTGGAGAATCTATTGTCTGTGCTTCCATGTTACTCCTTCCCCACGCTGTCCAGCGCCGCGCCGCACACGCCGCAGTGGCTGAAGTGCGCCGGCAGGCCCCGCGCCCCACACGCCGGGCAGTCGCGCGTCGGC
>CAZLBQ010000861.1:0-1779 GCA_964557745.1 uncultured Anaerolineales bacterium | reverse complement strand
CTCATGGAGGTTTCTCCTCATCTGTGATAGGGGGTGGGATAGATCGGACGGCGCGCCGCCACGGGTCCCGGCCAACGTGACCGGCTGGGGCAGCCTGCCTCGCGGCGCATTTCTCTTATTATACGCTATGCCATTCGTGGCTGTATGGTTCGCGGTCCACAAGCCAATTTCGGAGCAATTGCTGTAAAAATAGACCCGAAAGATCGACAAGACCTTTCGGGTCTGACTTTGCGGTCCAGACCTGACAGGTCTTCAAGACCTGTCAGGTCTGATATGCCGTCTACCGCTTGATGCCCAGCTTCCACGGCTCGACGAGACCCGGGAAGCCCGAGTCCATCGAGGTCTGCTTACCCGTCGTCACGTACGGCTTGATGAGGTACGAGTTGACGCTGTTCCAGATCGGCGAGGCAGCCACATCGCTCAGCACCAACGCCTCGGCCTGCTGGTAGAGCTGGAGGCGCTTGGCGTTGTCCTTCTCGACGTCGGCCTGGTCCACCAACTTGTCGAACTCAGGGTTCTTGTAGGCGACACGCTTGGCGAAGCCCGAGTCCGAGCGCCAGTACAGCGACAGCCAGTTCTGCGGGTCCGGGTAGTCGAAGCACCAGCCCAGGATGAAGATGGGCGGCGAGGTCTCGACCTGCTTGGTCAGCGCCGTGTACGTTGTCGCCTCGACCGGGTCGAGGGTCACCGTGGCGCCCAGGTTCTTCTGCAACTGCGCGGCGACGAACTCGTAGCGCGTCTTGTTGCGGGGCGACGAGCTGTACGTCAGCTTGATCTCACCGGGGCTGCCGGCCTTCTGCCAGGCGGCCTTGGCGGCGGCAGGGTCGTACTTCAGGTCGGCGCCGGCCTGCGGGTTGTAGCCCGGCGTGTCAGGCGACAGCCACGCCGTCGTCGGCTTGCCCAGACCGCGCAGGATGTCCTTCACCCACGCGTCGCGGTCCAGGCTCTTGCCGGCCGCAAAGCGCGCGTCCTTGCTGTTGAACGGCGGCTTGGACTCGTTGAACTGCATGGCAAAGGTGCAGTTGCCCGGGTAGATGTTGATTTCCTTACTCAGCGTCGCGTCCTTCTGCGTCGGCTCCAGATCTTCCGCCGCCAGCGGCACGATGTCCAGCTCACCGTTCTTGTACGCCTCGTAGGCGACCTTCGAGTCGGTGATATAGCGGTGGACGACCTCATCCGCCGCCGGCTTGGGGCCGCGCCAGTTCGGGTTCGGCGCGAAGCGGGCGATTTCCTTCTCCTTCAGCTCCTTGAGCACGTACGGGCCGTTCCCGACGTGGCACTCGGCCTTCAGGAACCAGTTCTCACCGCACTTCTGGAGTACGTCCTCGCGCACCGGCCAGCCAATCCACAGGTAGGCGATGTACGGGAAGTAGGCCGCTGGCTTGACCAACTTGAACTCCAGCGTCTTGTCGTCGACCGCGCGCACGCCCATCTTGTCGCGCAGCGCCTGCAAGTCTGCCGCGCTGGCCTTGGCCGGGTCGGCGCTGTTGTACTCCTCCGCGCCCTCGATGATGAACGTCTCGCTGGCGTACTCACCCTGGATGGAGGGATCGGCGGCGCGCTTCCAGGCGTACTCGAAGTTCTTGGCCGTCAGCGGCTGGCCGTCCGACCACTTCAGGCCGTCGCGCAGCTTGAAGGTGTACGTCTTGCCGTCCTCGGACACGGTCCAGTTCTCAGCCGCGCCACCCGTCGCCTTCAGGTCGGGACCGAGGATGACCAGGCCCTCGTAGAGCATGGTCAACGTGGCAATCTCGTTGACGAACGAGGCCTTCTGCGGGT
>CAZLBQ010000860.1:0-1786 GCA_964557745.1 uncultured Anaerolineales bacterium | reverse complement strand
GGGAACAAGTCTTCCGCATGGAGGTTGAGGGACTCGCGCGACGTAACCAGGAGACCGACCCCAGGGGCCTGCCGCACCAGGTCTAGCAGCGCTTCACCCGCCGTCACCCCCGCGTCGCTGTCGCTGAGAAGATGCTCCACGTTGTCCAGCACGAGGAGCAGGTGTTGGGGCCGCAGCGCCGTCAGGACTTGCTGCCAGGGCGATAGCTGTGGGTTGGTCAACTCGATGCCGAGCGCGGTTGCGATGGCCGTCGGCGCGGCGTCGAGCCGTTGGACCGGCGCGAGTGGGACAAAGGCGACACCATCCGGGAAGAGGTAGCTATTCTCACGCGCGGCCTGGATGGCCAGGCGGGTCTTGCCGCTGCCCCCCGGCCCGACGATGGAGAGCAGGCGGTACATGCCGTCGCGCAGGCGTGCGCTCAACTGGGCCAGTTCCAGTTCGCGCCCGACAAAGGGGGTCACCGTGTCGGGTAGGTTGTAGGCGCCTCCCGTCGGCGTCTCTACCTGGCGCTGAGGCGCGGCTGTCGGGGCGGGGGCGCCATTGCGTGGCGGGGCGGCGGGACCGGGCGGCGGCGGGATGAGGCGGCGCGATTTCAGGTGTTGATACAGCCAGACCGTCTCAGCCTCCGGCTCGACCCCCAACTCCTCCGCCAACACCCGCCGACACACATCGTAGTGGGCGAGGGCGGCGGCCTGCTGCCCCTGTTTGTCCAGCAGCCGCATGAGTTGGCGGTGGGCGCCTTCGCGCAACGCGTCGAGTTCGAGCTGCCGTCGGGCATACCGCTCCGCCGTCTGGTACTCCCCTTGTCGCTCGTGATACTGCGTCAGGTCGTCCAACGCCTCCATCATCTGGACGTGCAGCCGCTCGCGCCAGACAAACAGCCACTCGTCAAAGGTGGGACACGCGTCGAGGTGGAAGCCGGCGAGAAACTCACCTCGGTACAGACGCGCCGCTTGCGCCAGCCACCCGTTGCACTCCACGCAGCGCCCACGGCCCTCGTGGGCGTGGACGTGAGTGCGCTCGATGAGGGCCTGGAACTCGGTGACGTCGAGCCGGTAGCGGTGGGGATCGAGGTGGAGTTCGAGACGGGAGCCGAGCAAGATGGGCTGCGATGACGAAGCCTCATCGCCCAGGCGCTGACGCAGTTGGGCCCAGGTCACGCGCAGGTTGTTGCGGGCGTCGGCATCGGAGAACTCCGGCCAGAGCAGGCCCAGGAGCGACTCGCGGCTGTGCGGACCAGCCTCCGTGGCGAGATACGCCAGGAGGGCGAGGTGCTTGCGGTTCGAGAGAGTGAGCGGGCCAAGCCGGCGGTGGACGATCTGGGCATTGCCCAACAGAGCCAGTTGCAAGTCGGACATCTCTCCTCCGACCCGGCCATGACAATTAATGATGAGTTATTGCCCGCACTTCATACTAGAGCGATACGTCTAGAGCGATACGTGGCTCGCGCGACGTGTGCGCGGCATTATAGGAGGAACACGGCTCTTGTACAAGTCCTATCTGCTGCGGCTCTGGCGTGACGGACCAACCACCCCCTGGCGAGGCATGCTGGCCGGCATCACGTCGGCGCACGAACCGCGCTACTTCGCCACCCTTGACGAGCTTGTCGCCTATCTACTGACCGAGATGGCGGAGGGGACCCGCCCCGCGACCGCCGCAGAACCAGAAGGAGAGTCATGATGTTCTCGCGCCGGATGGAGCTTGTTGTCATCGTGTCGCTCGTCGTGGCCGCGGTCGCCCTGGTGGTGGGGCTGCGGGCGGGGCCGTTCGCCAGCGCCGCTGGTCC
>CAZLBQ010000859.1:0-1788 GCA_964557745.1 uncultured Anaerolineales bacterium | reverse complement strand
TCAACTCTGAGTATAGCAGACATGAGGCGCCACCGACGTTGAGTACCCTCCACTGTTGGTGAAGACTCCTACACCCTGCACCCGCGCTCGGCGTCTTGTCCCTCGATGTTGTCCGCCTGGCCGCGGCAACACCTCGTAAAGGAGCTAAGCTCATGGACCTGACCGTGACCCAGTCCACCCTGCAGCGTGCCTTACGGCTCATCACCCGCATCGCCCCGACTAAAGCCGCGCCGCTGCCCATCCTCCAGACTGTCCTGCTCGATGCTGGCCCGCATGGTCTCACCCTCACCGCCACTGATGGCGACCTCGGCGTCGAGATGACCATTGCTGCCCAGGTACAGACCGCAGGCCAGACCGCGACGCCTGCGCACCTACTGGGTGAGTACGTCGCCGAACTCCCCGCCGAGCCCCTGCGGCTGACCCTCGACCCGGCCAGCCCGCGCCTGCACGTCACCTGCGGCCGCGTCACGGCTCGCCTCGCCTCCCTGGCTCCCGCCGATTACCCAGCGCTGCCAAACGCTGGTGACGGCTGGGCCTTCGACCTCGACGCCAAACGCCTGCAAACCGCTCTCAACAAGGTCAGCTTCGCCGCTACGCGCGATGGCAGCCGCCCCATCCTCACCGCCGTCCTGTTCGACTTCCAGGCGGATGGCCTGACCCTGGCCGCCGCCGACGGCTTCCGCCTCGCCCGCACGACCCTCCCGGAAGCGGGCGGCGCCTCGCAACACCTGCTTGTCCCGGCCCGCGCTGTGGCCGAGTTCGGGCGTCTCCTCGGCGACGCGAGTAGTGTCCGCCTGCTCCTGACGCCGGAGGTGCACGGCCTCTACCTCGTGGTCGGCGGGGCACGGCTCTTCACCCGTCTCATCGACGGCCAGTTCCCTGACATCGGTCGGCTCATCCCGCAGGGCTGGTCCACGCGGGTCACGCTGCCCACGCCCAGTTTCCGCCAGGCGGTGCGCGTGGCGAGCCTCTTCGGTACCAACGGCGACGCGCGACCGGTGGTGCTGATGGCGGAGGCAGGCCATCTGCACCTGCGAGCGCGTGGGGATGAGACCGGCGAGGCCGAGAGCCACCTCGCGGCGTCGGTCGAGGGCGAAGCGCAGGGCGTGGCCCTCAACACGCGCCTGCTGACGGACCTCCTGGACGCCGTCAGTACGCCGCAGCTGGAGCTGGCCTGGACCTCGCCGCAGTCGCCGGTCGTGGTACACGAGGTCGGCGGTCAGGGGGCGGATGACGTCTGGTTGGTGATGCCACTCCACGATGCCAGCCTGGCCCGCCCGTCTGCCCAAGCGGCTTAAAGACAAGACGATACGCGCAGAGAGTGCTCCACTATGTGACAGAAGTGAGGAAGTGCTATGTCGGACGAACCCACCGATCCAATGGCAGTCAACACAACACCTACGCCAGAAGCCGTGGGCGAACCCGTGGTGGCGGTTGACGAGGCTGCCACGCCCAGCCCCGCGCAAGGCGCCACGACCACGAATGCGGTCCGCCGCACCCTGAAACTCGGTCTCACTCTCCAGCCGCGCGAGGCGGCTGGCTACCGTGTCCTGGTGGCCCTGGGCGCTAATGGCTGCGACCCCGTGCTCCACTGCCTGGAGGCCGAAGACCTTCCGGCGTCCGTGGGGGCGCTCCCGGCTCTCCTGGAACAGGCAGAAAGGCGCTGTCAGACCCACCCCCGCTATCCCTCAGCCGGCAAGGGGCAAGCGGCGCCTGACGCCCCAGAGTAACGCGCACACGCTCCTCCTGTCGCCCCTTCAACCCCCGCCGCTTGACCAGGGTCGACCC
>CAZLBQ010000858.1:0-1798 GCA_964557745.1 uncultured Anaerolineales bacterium | reverse complement strand
CACCGGCGCCGTCAGCGCCTGGGTCAACGGCAGTCTGGCCAACAACGGCCTCGTGCTCGTCTCGACCGGGACCGATGGTGGCGACGCCAAGTACGCCAGCGGCGAGGCCAGCAACGCCACGACCTGGCCCTATCTCAAGGTGAACTACCTGGTGCCGACGCCCAGCGGCTGCAGCAGCCCGCCCGGCGGTACAGCGTTGACCTCTATCGCCGACACCTACGTCGACAAAGGGAATCCTTCCACCAACCGCGGGTCGGACACCACGATGCTGACCAACCCGGGGAAGAACGACACGACCAACTATACCAACCACAGCCTAGTCCAGTTCGACCTGAGCGCCATCCCGCCCGGCGCGACCATCACCAGCGCCTCCCTGCAACTCTACGTCACCGCCGACAAGCCCCACACCGATCAGGTGCGGCGCATGTTGACGCCCTGGACGGAGAGCGGCGCGACGTGGAACACACGCGACGGCGTGAGCAGTTGGGCCGGTGGCGGCACGTTCGGCAGTCTCGACTACGGAACGACCGTCTACGGCTCCTTCGCGCCTACCAACCCCGGGTTGATCACGACTGACATCACCCCCCTGGTCAACAACTGGGTCAATGGTGGCTTCCCGAACAACGGCCTCGTGTTGCTCGCGGACCCGTCGAGCAGCAACAAGGAAGACACCAAGTACGCTACCAAGGAGGACGGCAACGCGGCGCGCCGTCCGACCCTGATCGTCAACTGGACACTGCCGCCTAGCACCGGCCCCCAGACGACAACCGAACTGCACGCCTCGCCCCTGCTGGGTGGCCCGCTGCTCCAGAGCGGCTCCGGCCAGGTCAAGGTCGTCATGACGGTGTCGTCGGTCGGCGGCTCGGTGAGCAACGTCACCCCGCCCGCGACGCTGACGATCAACAAGACGAGCCAGGACCAGGTTGTAACCCTGGCCAGCGGCCCGACACCGGCCGGCCCGGTCACGGTCGCCCCCGGCTCCCCGGCCACCTTCACCTACATCTACAACGTGACGCCAGGCTCGCTGCCGGGTAACGTCAGCTTCGCCGGCCAGCCGGCCCCGAGCGGCAGCTTCGCCACCGCCGTGTCCGAGGGCATCATCACCACCCCGCCCCTCACCTTCCAGGTGACGATCAACCCGTCGTTCCCCGGCGGCTTCATCAACAACACCGCCTACCTCCAGGATGCGGGCGTCATCCCGTCGACGCCCAGCAACCGGGTGCGGACCTTCGTGCCTGACCAGAACGCGCCGGGCGCGTCCATTGGCGACACCGTGTACGCCGACCTGAACGGCAACGGCCAGCAAGACGCCGGTGAGCCGGGTCTGGCGGGTGTCCAGGTGTGCGCGACAGATGGGACGCTCAACGCGTGTGCGACGACCGACGCCAACGGCCTCTACTCGGTGGACGGCTTGCCGGCGGGCAACTGGATCGTGACGCTCAACCTGGCGACCATCCCGACCAACTACCAGCCGACGACGCCTACCACGTTAACCTTCCCGCTGGTGACCAACCAGCAGGTCACGACGGCCGACTTCGGCCTCGAACCGCCCGGCATGGGCAGCATCGGCGACACCGTCTGGCTGGACGCCAACAACAACGGCCTGGTTGACGGCGGCGAGACCGGTCTGTCCAACGTCACCGTCAAGCTCTATAAGGATGTCAACAACAACGGCATCGTCGATGGCGGCGACATCCTGCTCGCCACTAAGTCCACCGACGCCTCCGGCCAGTACACCTTCGGCGGCCTGTACGCGGGCAACTACCTCGTCCAGGTTGAGCCGGCCAGCCAGGTGACA
>CAZLBQ010000857.1:0-1798 GCA_964557745.1 uncultured Anaerolineales bacterium | reverse complement strand
GCTGACGCCGCAGCAGATTCTGGCTACTCAAGCCCTGGTGTCAGGGCATTGGAATGTGCCGGCACCCGCCTGGAAGGCCGCGACCTCAACTGCTGTCGCGGCGGGGTCTCCGGCGAAAGGCATCTGTGTACGCGGGTTTTCGGAACTGTCGGGGCTCACCACGACTGCCCAAGACGCCAACATCACCGTTACACCCACGATCGATACCGCAGCACCGTTCGGCGGGACGGCGCTCAAGCTGGCTATCGTGAATACCGCCGGCGCAGCTCGTTACGTGCAAGTTCAAAGCGGAAACGCGGACATCAACATCCCGAATTTCAAGGGAGCGAAACGGCGATTCGCCGCGCGTGTAGCGACCGACGACAACACCAAAATTTCGCAAGTCGAGCTGTACTACGGCATCCCTGGGCTTGGCAGGTTCGTCCGGTCTCGCCGGTTCCCTGGCGACGCCTCGGGGGCTCTCGCCTACACCTACTATTTCCACGGCGGGCCGAACGCGATAACTGACACGCTGCTCGATAATGACGCCGTGACTCAGTACCGGTTCACGGTTTACGTGCCGGCCAGTGCGACAGTCAACGTGTGGATTGACGGTCTGTATTTGCCGGATCGAACCCCGGGCTTCGTGGCGTGGACATTCGACGATCAAACAGTCAGCTTGGCAACGTTTGCCAGCCTGCTTTCGGCGCGCGGTATGCACGGGACGTTTGGCATCAATCAGTCGGGCATCACGTCAGGCGCCCTCACCCCGCTACCAGCCTACGGTGGGACCGCGCTCAAGTGGGAGGATTTGGCAGTCATGGCGGCGGCTGGCCATGAGCTTGGATCGCACAACGTCAACAACACCAACATCACGACGGCCGGACTAGCCACTTACATGGCCGAATACCGCACGATGAAATGGGACATGTATCAGCGGGGCTTGCTGACGGCGCCGTTTTATCACCCGTGTGTGCAGGGTGTCACCACTCTCGTGGGCTCAGACGCCCTGTTAGCCGAGGGCGCACGGGTCCAGCGTCTGGTGACTGCGGACAACTGCGAGCCGATGTTCCGCGAGCAGTTTTTGACCTGCGTCCCCGTGCGCAATTTGGATACGGCGTACCAGCTCGGCAACGCCACGACAGCCGGGAAGATGTTGTCGTTCCTGCAGGACGCCATCGACTACGGGACTGACATCGTATTCATGGGCCACCTGCTCGACGCCAGCTCCTACGGGGCTACGACGTGGCCCGTCGCCGACTTCATCGCGCTGGCCGATGCGGTAAAGGCCGCTGTTGTTGCTGGCCAGCTCGGCGGCGCTGGGTCGGTCAGCGAATGGGCCAGGTATCGCGGCTGGCGAGTCGCCTGAATCTCATCCCCTGCCGGTGAACACAGCCAAAGCCGACCCGGCGACCTACGCCCGGGTGTTTGAGGGGCACCACGAGGGCGCCCTGGTGCTCGAAGACCTGATCGCGCGCTTCGGTGGCGCGCTGTTCGTCAAGGGCGGCGAGGAAGGTCGACGCGAGACCGACTACCGGCTGGGCCGGCGCGCGGTGCTCGACTTCATCCTCGGCCAGGTCAACCAGGCGCACGCCGTGCCGCCTGCCGACGACGAAGAACGCGCCGCCGGCGCCTGACACGCAGCCACCTTCCGAAAGGGCAAGCATGGCCGAAGACACCACCCCCACCACCGGCGACACGAGCGCGGCCGTAGCCGCGACATCCAGCGCCAGCGCAGCCGACACGTCGGGGGCAGCGCCCGCGGCGGCGTCCGTGCTCGCCGCCGGCGCAGCGTCGACTGCCGCTGCGCAGCCGGGCA
>CAZLBQ010000856.1:0-1803 GCA_964557745.1 uncultured Anaerolineales bacterium | reverse complement strand
AGAGCATCGCCCGCGTGGGCGGCCTGAACATGAAGGGCATCTTCACCCGCACGCGCCAGCCCAAGATGGCTGCCTACGTCCTGCGCGAGTTCTGGACCACGAGCGCCGCCAAGGCCGAGACCCACGAGCTGCAACTCGCAGGCTCCGTCCGCTGACCCAACCCAACGTCAGACCTGGCAGGCTTTCAGAAACCTGTCAGGTCTGGGCAGAAAGGTAATGACCATGCCGCGTATTCCCTGGACCCTCTCACCCGATCGCTGCTTCGACTCCGATCCGGCCCGCCGCACCGTGGCCCGCGCCCTCTATGACAGCGTCAAGGGCCTGCCCGTGGTCAGCCCCCACGGCCACGTCCCACCGGCCCTGCTCGCCGACCCGTCGGCGCGGCTGGGGACACCGACCGAGCTATTCATTATTCCCGACCACTACATCCTGCGTATGCTCTACAGTCAGGGGATCGCGCTGGAAGACCTGGGCATTACCAACCGCGATGGCGTCATCGTCGAGACCGACCATCGCCGCATCTGGCAGCGCTTCGCCGAGAACTTCTACCTGTTCCGCGCCACGCCTAGTGGCCTGTGGCTGGCCGACGAGTTGGTCAACGTCTTCGGCGTCGACGAGCGCCTGACAGGCGAGAGCGCCCAGCGCATCTACGACCACCTGGAGGCGCAACTCGCTCGCCCGGAGTTCGCGCCGCGCGCCCTGCTCGACCGCTTCGGCATCGAGTTGCTGTGTACGACAGACGCCGCGACGGATACGCTGGCGCATCACCGCCAGTTACAGGCAGCCGGCTTTGGCCACGTGCGGCCAACATTACGCCCCGAAGCCTTGATGAACGTCACCGCGCCGACCTGGCGCGACGACATCGGACGGCTCAGCGCTGTGTCGGGCATCGACGTGACCGACTACGCCCGCTACATCCAGGCCCTGGAGCAGCGCCGCGCCTTCTTCAAGGCGATGGGCGCGCTGGCGACCGACCACTCGGCGCTGACGCCGTACACCACGCGCCTGAGCGACGGCGAGGCGTCCGCCCTGTTCGACCGCGCTCTGTGCGGGCAGGCCACCGCCGACGACGCCGCGCGCTTCACGGGCCACATGCTCATGGAGTTCGCCCGCATGAGCGTCGAGGATGGGCTGGTCATGCAGCTCCACCTCGGCGTCGTCCGCAACCACAACACGGCCCTCTTCGAGCGCTTCGGCCCGGACATGGGGGCCGACATCCCCGTGGCGACCGAGTGGACGCAGAACCTGCGCCCGCTGCTGAACGCTTATGGCCATGACCCGCGCCTGCGCCTGCTCCTGTTCACCCTCGACGAGAGCACCTACAGCCGCGAGCTGGCGCCCCTGGCGGGCCACTATCCCGCCCTGCGCCTTGGCCCGCCGTGGTGGTTCTTCGACAGCGTCAACGGCATGCGCCGCTACTTCGATAGTGTGATCGAGACGGCCGGGCTGTATAATACGGCTGGCTTCAACGATGACACCCGCGCCTTCGCCTCCATCCCATCGCGCCACGACGTGTGGCGGCGGGTGAGCTGCGACTGGCTGGCGGGGCAGGTCGTCCAGGGGCTGGTGGCCGAGGACGAGGCGGCGGAGATGGCGGTTGACTGCGCCGTCGGCCTGGCGAAGCGCGCCTACCGCGTCCCCGAGCCGGAGCCAGTGCTGGCGCTATAGGAAAGGGATAAGGCGGAACAATGGACGCGCTCCATAGTCTGTTCAGTCTCGAAGGTCAGGTCGCGGTCATTACCGGCGGGACAGGAGTGCTGGGGGGAGCGATGGCGCGCGGGCTGGCGCGGGCCGGCGCGAAGG
>CAZLBQ010000855.1:0-1819 GCA_964557745.1 uncultured Anaerolineales bacterium | reverse complement strand
CTCGGCGGTCTGGAAGGCGGTGGCTTCGAGGGCAGCGCGGGCGATGTGGCCCTTGTTGACGTAGCGGGTCATGCCGACGATGGCGCCACGGGCGTCACCGCGCCAGTAGGGCGCGAACAGGCCAGAGAACGCGGGCACGAAGTAGATGCCGCCGTTGTCTTCGACGGTCTTGGCCAGGTCCTCGACTTCCGGCGAGCGGGAGATGAGGCCGAGGTTGTCGCGCAGCCACTGGACGAGGGCGCCGGTGATGGCGATGGAGCCTTCGAGGCAGTAGACCGGGGCAGCGTCGCCCATCTTGTAGCCCAGGGTGGTGAGCAAGCCGCTCTTGGAGGGGACGATCTCGGTGCCGGTGTTCAGCAGCATGAAGCAGCCGGTGCCGTAGGTGTTCTTGGCTTCGCCGGGGCTGTAGCAGGTCTGGCCGACGAGGGCGGCCTGCTGATCGCCCAGGTCACCGGCGACCGGGATGCCGGCGAGGGCGCCGGTGGCCGTGCCATAGACCTGGCTCGACGGCACGATCTTGGGCAGCATCTGGCGCGGGACGCCCATGATCTTGAGAATCTCGTTGTCCCAGTCCAGGGTCTTGAGGTCCATGAGCATGGTGCGGCTGGCGTTGGACACGTCGGTGACGTGGACGCCGCCGTCCGGGCCGCCGGTCAGCCACCAGATCACGAAGGTGTCGATATTGCCGAAGACGGCGTCACCGCGCTCCGCCGCGGCGCGCACGCCGTCGACGTTGTTGAGAATCCAGGCGATCTTGGGGCCGGAGAAGTAGGTCGCCAGGGGCAGACCGGTGGTCGGGCGGAAGCGATCCTGGCCACCTTCCTTGGCGAACTCGTTGACCATGTCGCCCGTGCGGGTGTCCTGCCAGACGATGGCGTTGTAGTAGGGCTTGCCGGTGCGGCGATCCCACACGACGGTCGTCTCGCGCTGGTTGGTGATACCGACGGCGGCGAGGTCGCTGGCCTGGATGCCGCCCTTGGCGAGGGCGCCCTTGATCACTTCCTGGGTGCGCTCCCAGATCTCGTTCGGGTTGTGCTCGACCCAGCCCGGCTTCGGATAGATCTGCTCGTGCTCTTTCTGATCGTAGGTGACGACCTGCCCGTTGTGATCGAAGATCATGAAGCGGGTAGAGGTGGTACCCTGGTCGACCGCGCCAACATACTTAGCCATAGTGATACGCTCCTTTGCGGATGTGAAGTTGAAAGTTGAAGGTTGCAGGTTGCAAGTTGACGAGTGTTTAACCTGTAACTTGCAACCTGTCACCTGCAACCCTTACGACATCGTCTCCGATGCGGTTTTGAAGAGGAGATAGGACGACGTCGCACCGGGGTCTTGGTGCCCCGCGCTGCGCTCGCCCAGGTAGCTGGCGCGGCCCTTGCGCGCGACCAGCGGGATGGTGTCCTTCATGCCTTGCTCGGCGGCAGCGGTCGCCTTGCTCAGAGCCGCGCTCACCGGTTCACCACCCGTCACGGCAGTCTTCAAGGCCGCCACGGCTGGCGTGATGGCGTCTACCATCGTCTTGTCGCCCGGTTCGGCCTTGCCGCGCATGACGACGCCCTTGAGCGCAGCGTCAAACATCGCGGCGATGTCCTCGGCCGTCAGGCTATCCTTGCCAGCGGTGGCGGTCCCCGCCTGGAGGAACAGGGTCCCGTAGAGCGGACCGCCTGCGCCCCCGACGGTGGAGACGAGGGTCATGCCGACGGTCTTGAGGATCGTGCCAATGTCCTTGTCGGCCACAGTGGGCAGCTTGGCAACGACGGCGGTAAAGCCGCGGTCCATGTTGACGCCGTGGTCGGCGTCACCGATGGCCGAGTCCAAC
>CAZLBQ010000854.1:0-1829 GCA_964557745.1 uncultured Anaerolineales bacterium | reverse complement strand
CACATGATGGCGATCAAGGCGCTGTGCCTGGCCCACGACGGCCAGGCCGCGCCCGAAGCGGCTGAGTGGTCCCCCGCCGGTGGCTGGCTGAGTGACCGCGCCCGCCGCGCCCCGCGCACCGAGTGGGCTGAGGAGGTGTAGCCGTGACGACCTACACCCCTGTTACTCCTGGCTACACGGTGGAATACTTTGGCCCCCGTGACCGCTGGCTGGTCATGGAGCCAGGCGGCTTTGACATCTGCGAGTGCAAGACCGAGGCTCAGGCCCAGCGCATCGCCGCCGCGTTGAACGCCGCTGCGCCAGCGGAAGAGGACGGCCAGCGATGACAACACAAGTCAACGGCAACGGCACCGCGCCCGCCCCGACGTTCACCGAAGCCCCAGCCAGCGCAACCGCCCGCGTGATTTCGCCCGTGACCGGGCTGGAATGGATGCTAACGACCCGCGCCGCGACGACTCGCGAGCTACTCGGCCAGGTTCGCACGCTGGAAACGTGGCTGATTGAAAACGGCTGGCACGCCGCCCCAGCCCGTGCCCAGGCCGCGCACAACGGCAACGGCCAGGCCGCCCAGGGCGACGCGCCCCTATGCCCCACGCACGGCAAGCCCATGAAGCAGGGCAAGGGCGGGGGCTGGTATTGCCCCGTCAAGCTGCTGGAGGACGACGGCACCGGGAAGCCCGTCTATTGCAAGCAGCGGAAGTAACCGACCTACCGCCCGACGTGCCTTGACCTGGCTGGCACGTCGGGCTACTCTGACCCCTGTTGAATCAGTTGAGCCGAGAAATTGGGTACTTTTGGGTATTTCTGAGAGGAGCAACCCCGATGAGCGCCGCCCTTATCCCCGCTACCCGGTACGACCTGGCTCAGGGCGACGGCCAGGACCTGGGCCGCTGGCAACGGGCCGCCGCTGACTGGCTGCTAGGCCGCCGCAGCGAGCGCACCCGCCGCGCCTACGCCGACGCCTGGGCCGCGTTCCTCGCCTACGTCAACCGCCCGCCCTGGTCCATCGAGCGGGGGCACGTCATCGGCTGGCGGGATGACCTGACGCGACAGGGCAAGGCGGATGCAACGATAGCCGCCCGCCTCGCCGCTATCAGCTCATTCTATCGCTTTGCCCGCCACGAGGGATTGACCGACCGTAACCCCGCCGACGGCGTAGAGCGGCCCCGCGTCAAGCCCTATGGCAAGACGGCCTGGCTGACTGAGGAGGAAGCCGCCCGCGTGCTGGCATCCATCCGCCCCAGCTCCCCTACGGCCAAACGTGACCGCGCCTTGCTCGCCCTCGCCCTGACGATGGGGTTACGCCGCGCCGAACTGCTGGGCATCCGCCGTCGTGACGTGCTCGACCTGGGCGACGGGCGGCCCGTGCTGCGCTACCGCCCGAAGGGGAAGCCCGAACAGGCCCGCGCCTTTCCCGCGTCGGCGTGGCGTTCCCTGTCGGCGTACCTGGCCGAGCGGGGCGACCTGGCCGCCGACGCGCCTATCTTTGACCTGACGCCCGAAGGGCTGCGCTACGTGGTGCGAACCTACACGCGGCGGGCGCTGGGGAAGGCCGTCAACCCGCACTCACTCCGCCATACCGCCGCGTCCATCCTGTGGGCGAGAACGGGCAAGCTGTCCGAGGTACAGGCGCTGATGGGGCACAACCGGGCGACCACGACAGAGATTTACATCCACGCGCTACAGGCCGATGACCGCGCCCGCCTGGGCGACGTGATCGGCGACGCGCTGGGGCTGTAGGACTGCCGATAATTCCCGATTATGAGTAGTGCTTACTTGACGTAACCGACGCCTCAGAACCGACAGTACGCGCCGCGCAAGCGCCTACG
>CAZLBQ010000853.1:0-1830 GCA_964557745.1 uncultured Anaerolineales bacterium | reverse complement strand
GGGGCGCGGCTGCTCACTCTCCAGGGGGCCGACGGTTACTGGGGCGGCGCGGCATGGAGTCGCGGCTGGGACTCGACGATGCACGTCCTCATGCTGCTGCGAGACCTGGGTCTCGACCCCGCGAGCGACGAGGCCCGCCGCGCGGTGGGCCTCGTCCGTGACCACGTGACCTGGCAGGGGGCGCCGGAATATGACGGCCGTCCCTTCTTCGCCGGCGAAGTGGAGCCTTGTATCAACGGACAGGTCGGGGCCGTCGGAGCCTACTTCGGCCAGGACGTCCGGAGCATTGTCGAGCGGCTGCTCGCCGAGCAACTGCTCGACGGCGGCTGGAACTGCGAGGCTGCCAGCGGCTCAACGCGGTCGTCGTTCAACACCACGATCTGCGTACTCGAGGCTCTGCTCGAACACGAGCTGACAACCGGCAAGAGCCTAGCGGTGACCGAGGCGCGTCTGCGCGGGCAGGAGTACCTTCTCGAGCGCCGCCTCTTCCGCCGTCGGTCGACCGGCGAGGTGATCGAGCAAGATCGTAAGGGCGGCGCCATGTGGACCCGCTTTGCTTTCCCGACCTGGTGGCGCTACGACGTGCTGCGAGGACTGGAGTACCTGCGCCGCGCCGGCGTCACGCCCGACGAGCGTGTGGCCGAGGCCATCGACCTGGTCGCGTCTAAGCGCGACGGCGACGGTCGGTGGCGGCTCGAGACCCGCTACCCTGGTCGGATGCCGGTCGAGATCGATGAGGGCGAGGGGCGGCCAAGCCGGTGGATCACGCTGCGCGCCCTACGAGTACTGGACTGGTATTCAGCCCGAGACTAACAGTGAGCTATTAAGGAAGGCCCCATGCGCCACTATCGTATCTGCCTGCTGCCCGGTGACGGCATCGGCTACGACGTCATCGCCGAGGGCATCGAGACCCTCCATGCCCTGGCCGACCAGCAGGGCGACTTTAAACTGGATACCCAGCAGTTCGACTGGGGCTGCACGTACTACCTGCAGCACGGCCAGATGATGCCCGACGATGCCCTGAAGACGCTCCAGGAATTCGACGCCATCTACCTGGGCGCGGTGGGCTTCCCCACCGTCCCCGACCACATCAGCCTGTGGGGCATGCTGCTGCCCATCCGCCAGACCTACGACCTGTATGTCAACCTGCGCCCCATCCGCCTCCTGCCGGGTATCCAGGGGCCGCTGCGTGACCGAGGGCCTGAGGACATCGACTTCCTGTGCGTCCGCGAGAACACCGAGGGCGAGTACGCAGGTGTCGGAGGGCGCTCCCATCGCGGCACGCCCCACGAGGTCGCCTTGCAGACGGCGGTCTTCACCCGCCGCGCCATCGAGCGCATCATCCGCTACGCCTTTGACCTAGCGCGGCGGGAGGGACGCCAGAAGGTGACGAGCGCCACCAAGTCTAACGCCCAGCAGTATGGCATGGTGCTGTGGGACGAGGTTCACGCCCAGGTCGCCGCCGAGTACCCCGACATCCAGACCGAGAAGTGGCACGTCGATGCCCTGGCGGCGCGCTTCGTCACCCACCCCCAGACGTTCGACGTGGTCGTCGGCTCCAACCTGTTTGGCGACATCCTGACCGACCTGGGCGGCGCGCTCCAGGGCAGCCTGGGCTTCCCGGCCAGCGCCAACCTGAACCCCGACCCGGGCGCGAAGAAAGGCCCGGCCATGTTCGAGCCGGTCCACGGCTCCGCGCCCGACATCGCGGGCAAGGGCATCGCCAACCCCATCGGCGCTATCTGGGCGGGCCAGATGATGCTCGACTACCTGGTCGAGCGCGAGGCCGCCCAGCGCCTCATGCGGGCCATTGAGACCGTCACCGCCGAG
>CAZLBQ010000852.1:0-1830 GCA_964557745.1 uncultured Anaerolineales bacterium | reverse complement strand
TGGCCGCGGCTTGCTGTGTGTTTCCCCTGTCGGTGTCGTCGACTCATTCTCCACGCCTCCAATCACCCGGAACGTGCCCAGAACCCCCACCCCACGCCGTTCCCATACTCACGTGAGCCAGTACAGGACTATCTCGTTAAGGCCCACCAGGATAAACACCACACCCACCAGGAGCGATAGCGGGCGGTACGCTCGGTGCGCCTGGCCCAGCACCTTGCTCCGCCCCATACCCACGCCGGCCGTCAACACCGCGAACACCACGAGCGGCAGGGCCGTCCCCACAGCGAACACCGCCGGATAAACGAAGCCCAGAGGGGACGCGATGGCCAGCGGCAGCGTGAGACCAAAGAACAGCCAGAACAGGGTCGGGCAGAATGCCACCGCGAAGGCGACGCCCATGCCGAATGCGCCAGCCACCCCTCGTCCTCCGATGTGCCGCTCAAGCCAGCCCGCGGCTGTATCACCCACTGAGATTCGCAGGCGAACGACACCCACCATGGATAGGCCCACAAGCAGCAGCGTCGGCCCGAGCACCTTACGAGCGGCAACGATCACTGGAATGGCTGCTTGCTGCAAGGTCGTGCCCAACAGGATAGCCGCCAGGCCAATGAGAGTATAAACCAGCGCCTTCCCGACTACATAGGCGATGACCGTGACAGGTACACGCCCGACGTCATAGCGCGTGGTGTACGCGAGCGCCGCGACGTTGGTGCTGAGCTGGCACGGGCTGAGGGCGCCGAGCACCCCAAAGATGAGCGCACTGAGCAAGGGAATGTTGAGGCGGTCCGCGAGATCGCCGATCGGCTCCGAGAGCGTCGCCGTGGGCAGGTTCAGCACACCGTACCACTCGGCGATGGGCAGGACGCCGCGGGCCGCGTACAGCCCAACCAGGGCGAGGCCGACGACCGCCAGGACCATGATGTCGCGGCGCCAGCTCTCGTTCCCCACGTCCTCACCCGTACCCATCCGGTCGGTCATCGACTAGACTGCCTCCCGTCATCCTGACCAGGTTTCACCTGCATCCCAGTATAGCTCAAGTCACGATACGAAACGCCTTTGCGGGGCCACCCGGTACGGCTATTTCGACCCCCTCAGCAGACCCTCAGAGCATCCTCAGCACTTCCTCAGCTTTCGGCAACCCTAGTCAGGTTCGTGTCCGCGCGAAGTCAGCTATAATTCCGCCTCCAACATAGTATGCAGAGACGGAGACTCAGGGTGCAACGAATTCTAGTCATCGATGATGACCCCGCAGTAACGAACCTCCTGAAGCGCGGGCTAACCTACGAAGGCTTCGCCGTCGATACGGCAGGATCCGGCGAGGCAGGTCTGGCCCTGGCCCGCGAGCAGATGCCAGACCTGGTTATTCTGGACATCATGATGCCTGGCATCGACGGCCTCGAGGTGCTTCGGCGGCTGCGTGCGGTGGATGCTCAACTGCCGGTTCTGTTCCTCACCGCCAGGGACGCGCCCAAGGATCAGGTGGAGGGGCTGGAAAAGGGCGCCGATGATTACGTCGTCAAGCCCTTCACATTTGAGATTCTGCTTGCTCGCGTGCGCGCGCTCCTACGCCGTCAACACGCCGATCAACCGGCCCTCCTCCGCTTTGCGGATCTGACGCTCGACGTTGGCGGGCATCAAGTGCGGCGCGCCGGGCGCGAGATCAGTCTGACAAGCATGGAGTTCAAGCTCCTCGAAGAACTGATGCGCCACCCGCGTCAGGTTCTGTCCAAGGAGGTTCTGCTCGACCGGGTGTGGGGCTTCGACTTCGGTGGCAACGCCAACATCGTCGAGGTCTACGTTCGCCAGTTGCGCCAGAAGCTAGAGGCACAC
>CAZLBQ010000851.1:0-1838 GCA_964557745.1 uncultured Anaerolineales bacterium | reverse complement strand
CTAGGTGTTCAGCGCGTCCTGGTCAGTGGTGATCAGGTCGCCAGCGAAGATGACCTTGCGGATGCCGAAGCGCATCCCGGCCAGGAGCGCCGCCCGGAGCATCCAGGCGTTGTGGTGGGTGGCTTGGTCCAGGCAATGGGCCGGGAACGGTTCCCGGAATGCATGAGGGCGCTAGGCACTGGCAAGAACCTGCCTCAACAAATCGCAGTGTTAAGCCATATCGTCGCTAATCACGGCTACGAAATCATCCAGGTTTACCAGGACATCGGATCGGGCTTGAGCGAAGACCGACCGGGCCTTCAGCGACTGCTGGCCGATGCGCAAGCTGGGCGGTTCGATGTCGTCGTGATGCGAGACCCGGCGCGCTTGTTTCGCAACCGGACTCTGTTCCGACGCTACTGGGCGCTGCTGCACCAACAACTGGGTATCGACGTGATCTTTACCGTGCAGGACACCGGAACCGTTCGTGATGCCTCATGACTTTGAACAGGCCGATGTTTACCTACGGCATCAGGTCGGCGTCCTATCCTATCCCACCCTGCAAGGAGTGCAGATCATGAGCACCACATCCAGTTCCACCCCAGCAACCACGTATTGCCCGCCCTCCCCCGATGATCTGGCCCAGTTCGCCCACCGGGCGTGTCACACCTTGGGCGCTGAATTCGCCGAGCCTGAGGTCGTGCGCGGCTTCGCCCGCGCCTACGCCAACAACCTCAACCGTCAGCAGTGCCCCGCGCCGGACAGCGCGGCTGACTGAGCGCCGGGGAGGGTGTCATGACTCTCACCAGCAAGAAGCGGCGCCTGTCCGTCCCGCGCATCATCGCCCTGTGCTACGTGCGCCAATCCTACACCCGCGACGCCAGCGACATGAACAGCCCCGAACGGCAGCGGGCCAACATCCAGGCCGCCTGCGACCGCAACGATTGGATCGCCGAGTGGTACGAAGATGCCGAAGGCCACAAGTCGGGACGCACGGTCAAGAAGCGCCCCGGCTGGCTGGCCCTGGAGAAGCGCCTGGGTGACGCCGATGTGATCGCCCTGGTCGCCAACAACCTGGCCCGCCTGCGCCGCAAGACCTGGCGGGTCGGCCACCTGCTGGACCTGCCGGACGAGCACGGGGTTCACCTCGTGTTGGCGGCCCCCGGGCGGGAGATTGACACCTCGACCCCGATGGGCCGCATGATGGTCAACTTCATGGCCATGCAGGATGAAACCTATGCCGCCGACATCGCCCAGCGGGCCAAAGACAGCATCGCCTACCGCAAGGGGCTTGGCAAGACGGTGGGCATGCTGCCGTTCGGCGCGCTTCGCAATGAACAGGGCTACCTGGAGCCATCGCCGCATGGCGCGTGGCTGCTGCCAGATGGCCGCGACGTGGCGGGCGAGGTCGAGCAAGACCCGCCGGAGCCGGGCGCGCTGTGGCGTGGCTACCACGACTACGCCCGGTGCATCCTCGAGCTCTACGCCGAGGACAGCCTGGACATCGAGCGCATCGCCTACCAGGTGACCGACGAGGGCTGGGTCTTCCGCGACCGCAAGGGTCGCCCTCGCGCCATCACCCGCGATGACATCCGCCGCGTCGTCTCCAACTGGCGGCAGTATGCGGGACTCAGCCCGGTCGGTCGTGCTAAAGACCAGAACGCCAGCCTGCTCGACAATCCCACCGGCGTCCTCTACGACACCGGGCGCGGCGTGTTCTCCTACGAGCTTATTGAGAAGGTGGCCCAGGTCCAGGCGCGGCGCAGCGTCACGACGCGGCCCTTCGGCTCGGTGCGGGCAGCCCACCCTATCCCCTGGCCCGCCTGCTGTTCTGCGCCCAGTGCGAGCGCAACGCCCGG
>CAZLBQ010000850.1:0-1848 GCA_964557745.1 uncultured Anaerolineales bacterium | reverse complement strand
AAGGGGTTCTACCAGCAGCGCTGGACGGGGCGGCGCTGGATGAGGGGGATGGGGGACACGCCACGCGTCCTGTATCGGCTGCCGGAGCTGCTGGCGTCGGGGGAGGCGACGGTGTACGTGGTGGAGGGGGAGAAGGACGCCGACCGGCTGGCGGGGCTGGGGCTGGTGGCGACGACGAACGTGGGCGGGGCGGGGAAGTGGCGCATCGACTACGGTCCGTACCTGCGCGGGCGGAAGGTGGTCATCCTGCCCGACAACGACGCGCCCGGCCTGAGCCACGCCCGCCACGTAGCCAGCGCCCTGACCGGCCTGGCCGCCGAGGTGCGCCTGCTCCTCCTGCCGGGCCTGGCGGCCAAGGGCGACGTGAGCGACTGGCTGGACGCGGGCGGGACGGCGGCGGAGCTGGTCCGGCTGGCGGACGGGGCGGCGCTGTTCACGGCTCGCCATCCCCTGCCGCCACGCGGGGCGCAGGGGGGCGAGGGGCTGTCGCCTGACGCTGCCGACGCTGCCGACGGCACTGTCATGGACGATTTCAGCGCGGTCGACGCGGACGACGCGAACGACGCGGACGACGACGGCGGCGGCCGGGAGACGCCCTTGGGCCGCCTGCTGGCGCTGGCCGAGGGGTTGGACCTGTTCCACACGCCCGACGGCCGGCCCTACGGCCAGGTGACGGTCGAGGGGCGGCGCGAGACGTGGGAGGTGAGCGGCAAGCGGCTCAGCGCGTGGCTGGCGCACTGCTATTACCAGGCGGTGGGCCAGGGGGTCAGCCAGCACACCATCGCCAACGCGCTCATGACCCTGACGGGGCGGGCGCTCTACGAGGGGGCCGAGCGGCCGGTCTACCTGCGCGTGGCCGGGCACGGCGGCGGTCTCTACCTGGACCTGGGCAACGAGGGCTGGCAGGTGGTCGAGGTTACGCCCCAGGGGTGGCGGGTGGTGGACGAGGCGCCCGTCCTCTTCCGCCGCACGCCCCATCTCCAGGCCTTGCCCACGCCGAGCCACGCGAACGCGCCGGCGGGCGGGGGGCTGGCCGCGCTGCGCCGCCTGCTCAACCTCCCCGACGAGGACGGCTGGATCCTCATCGTGGCCTGGCTGCTGAGCGCCCTGTTCCCCCAGCCGCCCTACCCCATCCTCATCCTCCAGGGGGAGCAAGGCTCGGCCAAGAGCACGACGGCGCGGCTGCTGCGGCGGGTGGTGGACCCGTGGCAGGGGGACTTGCGCAGCCCGCCCGCCGACGCCCGCGACCTGGCCATCGCGGCGCGCAACACCCACGTCCTGGCGTTCGACAACCTCTCCGGGCTGCCGGTGTGGCTGGCCGATGCCCTGTGCCGGCTGGCGACAGGCAGCGCCTATGTGACCCGCACCCTCTACACCGACGACGACGAGACGGTGCTGAGCGAGCCGCGCCCGGTCATCCTCAACGGCATCGACTACCTGGCGGGGCGCAGCGACCTGGCCGACCGCGCCCTGGTGGTGACGCTGCCGCCCATCCCGCCGGACCAGCGGCGGACCGAGGCCGAGGTCGAGGCGGCGTTTACGGCCCTGTGGCCCAGCGCGCTGGCCGAACTCCTCGACGCGGCGGTCCTGGCCCTGGCCCGCCTGCCCGACGTCCGCCCGCCGGCCCTGCCGCGCCTGGCCGACTTCGCGCGGCGGGTGGTGGCCGCCGAGCCGCGCCTGCCCTGGGCGGCGGGGCGCTTCCTGGCCGCTCTGGAGGCCCACCGGGGCCACGAGATCCGCCAGGCGCTGGAAAGCGACATCCTGGCGCGGGCGTTGCTGCGGCTGCTCTGCACTACGCCGCTGTGGCAGGGGACGGCCAGCGACCTCGCCGACGCCGTGCGGCCTCAC
>CAZLBQ010000849.1:0-1849 GCA_964557745.1 uncultured Anaerolineales bacterium | reverse complement strand
GGCTGACCGAGGGCGGCGGTGACGAAGGGCAACCTACCTGGTCGCCCGATGGCCGCCTGATCGCCTTTATCGCTCCGACCGAGCTCGGCAGCGTCATCTCGGACCTGTGGGTCGCGCCGGTCGCGGGCGGGCGTCCTACCCGCCTTACGACCAGCGACGGGCCGGTCCGCGCCCTGGCCTGGTCCCCCGACGGCCGCCGCCTCGCGTTCATCGGCCACGACCAGGGCAACGCGCCCGCCGTCAACTTTAAGGTGTGGGTCGTCGGTCTTGACGGCGCGCCGCCGCGCTGCCTGACCGCCAACCTGGACCGCTGCGCGGGGCTGACCGTCCGCGCCGACGACCCGCGCGGCCTGGGCGCGCCCGATTTGGCGTGGCGGACGGTAGACGGTCGGGACCGCATCCTGTTTATCTATCCCGAAGGCGGACGGAGTTGGCTGGCCTGGGTGGACCTGGACGGCAGAACTGAAGTGGTGATCGGCGGCGAACGCGCTGTACTAGGCTTCGATGCAGCGCCCCAGGCCGAGCGCTTGGCCTTTGTCGCGTCGGATGCCCTGACGCCGGGTGACGTCTACCTAGCGAACGCCGACGGGCAGGGCGAGCGCCGCATCACCTCCGCCAACGACGCCTGGCTCGCCGCGACCGCCCTCAGCCGCCCCGAGTACATGCCGTTCCAGGCCGACGATGGCCAGACCGTCGACGCCTGGCTCGTGCGCCCGATCAACGCCCGCGTCAGCCCGCCGCCGCTCATCCTCAACATCCACGGCGGCCCGCACTACCCGCTGGGCGAGCGGTTCTACCTGGAATTCCAGCGCCTCGCCGCCCAGGGTTACGCCGTGCTCTACGTCAACCCGCGCGGCAGCCAGGGCTACGGCGAAGCCTTCGCCACCGCCATTCGCGGCGCGTGGGGTAGGCGCGACGCGCAGGACCTGTTGCAAGCCATCGATGCGGCGGTGGCGCGTGGCGCGAGCGATCCGGTGCGGCTCGGCGTGACCGGCGTTAGCTACGGCGGCTACATGACCCACTGGCTGCTAGCCCATAGTGACCGCTTTCGCGTTGGTGTCAGCGAGAACGGCTTGAGCAATCTCGTCAGCGCGTTTGGAACGACCGGGGCCAATCAGGGTTTCTGGACGTGGGAGATGGAGGGCGCGCCGTGGACGTGTCCCGACCGCTATCACGCCCTGTCGCCCCTCTCCCATGTCGAGCGCATCCGCGCCCCGCTGCTGCTCATCCACGCCGAGCAGGACACCAACTGTCCCATCGGCCAGAGCGAGGAGTTGTTCGCGGCGCTGACGCTCCTGGAGCGGGAGGTGGCGCTGGCGCGCATTCCGGACGAGGGCCATCTGATGAACCTCATCGGCCGGCCCAGCCACCGCCTGCGCCGCACCGCCGCCCTCGACGGCTGGTTCGCGCGCCATCTATGAACAGGACCTGCCCATGACCAGGTTACGTGTCGGCGTCATCGGCGCGGGACGCATCGCCGAAGGCTCGCACCTGCCCTGCCTGACGCGCTTCCCCGACGTCGAGGTCATCCTGTGCGACGTGGCCGCGGACCGGCTGGCCCAGGTAAGCCGCCAGTTCGGCATCGCAACCACCTTCACCGACCACCGGCGAATGCTCGACACGGCGCGCCTAGACGCCGCCTTCGTCCTGACGCCGCCGCAGCTCCTCTTCCCTGTCGCCCGCGACTGCCTGGCGGCGGGCGTGCCGACCCTGCTGGAGAAGCCGCCCGGCCTGGCGACAGACGAGACGCGCGAGCTCCAGCGGACGGCGGAGACGGCGGGCGTGTTCGGCATGGTCGGCCTCAATCGGCGCTTCCAGCCCTTGCTCACCCAGGCCAAGCGCATGGTCG
>CAZLBQ010000848.1:0-1856 GCA_964557745.1 uncultured Anaerolineales bacterium | reverse complement strand
AGCGGCCGTAGATCTCGCCGATCTCCTTGGCCGTGTCGCCGTGGCTGATCTGCGTGGTGTCCGAGTCGATGAACGCGCCGTGGCCGCCCAGTTGGGCGATGCCCGCCTCGAACGAGCCACGCGTGCGGGTGCTCGTAAAGAAGAACAGCATCGCCAGCACCTTGTCGCGCAGCACGGCGTGCGACTCGCCCAGGGCGCGTTTGCGCTTGAGGTCAAACGCTACGTCCAGCGCCGTCTCGATCTCTTCGCGGGTCCAGTCGGTGTCGCCGATGAAGTCTCGGCCGCGTAGTCCGGTTTGCATGAGTTGGTCTCCTCCCGGTCAGGTTGAAGGTTGCAGGTTAAGGGTTGCAGGCTGAAGGTTGCAGGTTGAAAGTTAAGGGTTGAAGGTTGAAGGTTGTCGGTCGCAGAGCACAAATAACCTGCAACCTTCAACTTGTAACCTTCAACCCCGACCTTCAACCTTCAACCGATGAGCGACGGGAGCAGCGCGTACCACTCGGTGGCGCGCACGACGTCGTCCAGGTTCACCTGGTCCAGCACGGTGTGGGCGTGGACCTCGTCGCCCGGGCCAAAGCCAATCGACGGGATGCCCGCCTTGCCCATCCAGTAGATGCCGTTGGTGCTAAAGTTCCACTTGCCCGTCGGCAGCGGCGCGCCCCACAACTGGGCGCCCGCCTGCACCCCGGCCTGGACCAGCGGGTGCCCCTCTGGCAGCGCCCACGACGGGAAGTACTTGTCGACGGGGAAGACAAAGCCCGTGTAGCTCGGCTCGTCGTAGAACAGCATCTCGACGGTGATGTCCGCCGCGCCGGCCGGCACGAGCGCCTTCACCTGCTCAATCGCCTGCTCCTTGCTCTCGCCAAAGGTCACGCGGCGGTCGATGAACACGGTACACTCGTCGGGGACGGCGTTGATGGACGGCGTCTTGACATGGACATCGGTGACCGTGATCGTCCCCTTGCCCAGGAAGTCGTCGGTGTGCAGGTGCGGGTCCAGGTCGCGCACGCCCGCAATGATGGGCAGCATCTTATAAACGGCGTTGTCGCCCAGGTAGTTGCTGGCGGCGTGGGCCGAGCGCCCCTTCGCCACCACCTTCATCTCGACGCGCCCCTTGTGGCCCCGATAGACCTGCATCTTGGTCGGCTCGCCAATGACCACGAAGTCGGGGCGGATGCCTTCCGCTTCGACCAGGGCGTGGGGCGCGATGCCGTCACACCACTCCTCCATGTTGCCAAAGTAGTAGCCGGTCCAACCGTCGAGCAGACCCAGGTCGCGGGCCAGGGCCAGGCCGTAGACCATGCCAGGCGTCGAGCCTTTCTCGTCACACGCGCCGCGCGCAAAGAGGGTCCCGTTTTCGACCTTGCCCTGGAACGGATCCCACTCCCAGGCCTGCGGGTCGCCGATGCCGACCGTGTCGATGTGGCTGTCGTACAGCAGCGTGCGCGGCCCATCCCCAATGCGGCCCAGGATGTTGCCCATCTTGTCAAAGCGGACCTCGTCGAAGCCGAGTTTCCGCATCTCCGCGCCAATCCGCTCACCGACTGGACCAATCTGGCTGTCGTAGGACGGGATAGCGCAGATGTCGCGCATGAATTGAACCAGGGTATCGTGCTGCGCCGCGACGCGCTGATGGATCGTCGCGGCGAGGTCAGGCGATGCCGACATAGTGCTCTCCTCCAGCTCACCGGGCTGGACGGTATCTGGCCCCACCTCAACGGGCGGGTCATATGAACGACGGGTGAGAAGAAACGCTCAGAAGGACAGGCAGCGACCGCCCGGCGCGCGGTCGCCGGTCTTGCCCACGACGGCGAAGCGGCCGTTGGTGACAACGCCGAGGTGGTTGTGGTAGACGCCGT
>CAZLBQ010000847.1:0-1857 GCA_964557745.1 uncultured Anaerolineales bacterium | reverse complement strand
GGCAAGGCCCACGTCCGCTTCGTCCATGCCTCGCCCGACGCGCCCGCCGTGGACATCGCCGTCAAGGGCGGCCCGGTCCTCTTCCCCAACGTCGCCTTCAAGGGCTCGTCGCAGTTCACGCCCGTCAACGCCGGCACCTACGATCTGGAAGTGCGCCCGGCGGGTAAGACCGACGTCGTGCTGGCCGTGCCCGGCGTGACCCTCAAGGACGGCGACATCGTCACCGTCTTCGCCATGGGTCTCGCCTCGGGCCAGCCCGGCCTGGCCGCCGTCCCCGTGGCCTACCAGGCCGCCGCCGCGCCCATGCCCGCCACCATGCCCGCCACCGGCGACTCGCCCGTGACGCTGGCCGCCCTGGCCGTCATCGCCGGCCTCGCCCTAGCCGCCGGCGGTCTGGTCCTGCGCCGCCGCGCCCTCTAGCCCCAGACTTTATCTTCCTCTCCCTCCTTGCGGGGACGCCCTGGGCTAAGCCCAGGGCGTCCTCTTTGTCCACTTCAGAGGGCCAGACCTACCTGTCTGCCCTGGGCGAACACTCAGCTCCGCCCCTGCCCTGACGGCTCCCCCTACGCCATCTCAGCCACAATCTCGGCGTATTCGTCGGCGATCTCCACCGCCCGCTCCTCCACGTCCGCCTCGGCATACACGTTGATGAACGGCTCGTCAGGGTTGGGCAACATCAGCACCCAGTCGTGCTCCCCCAACCGTACCTGTACCCCCTCCGCCAGGCTGTCCCGTACCTCGCTGAAGTGCGCGTTCAGGTTGCGCATCATCGTCCCCCGCGCCTCCCACGGGCAGTCGACGCGTCGCTCCACGCGGAACGACGACGGCAGCCTGTCCACGACCTGAGAAAACGTGAGCTTCTGATGGGCCAGGAACTCGAGCAGCTTGGCGACGGCAAAGATGCCGTCGATGGTGGGGTGGAACGACGGAAAGATCAGGTTGCCCAGGCCGTCGGCGGCCAGGATGGCCTCCTCGCGCCGCGTGGCCCGCATCATCTCCGCCGCGTCGAAGCGGGTCCGCCATACCTCACCCCCGTTCTCGGCCGCGATGCGCTCGAACACATGCGAGGCGATGACGGGGACAACAATGACCCCGTGAGGATGCTCGCGCAGCGCCAGCCAGGCCAGCGCCGCCGCCACGGTCGTCTCGGACTGCTGACGCCCCTGGTCGTCGACGACAAACAGGCGCTCGCCGCCCACGTCAAGCCGCACCCCCAGGTTCGCCTCCAGCGTCCGCGTGATCTTGCGCAGTTGGTCCCGCCCCTCGTCAAACTCCTTGCGCGGAATCGACATCCGGCTCTCATCAAGCTGGGCGTTCAGCGCCACAATGGAGCAGTGCAGGTCCGTCAAGGCGGAGGGCAGGACCGTGCTGGTCGGCGCGTTCGCGCAGTCCACCACCAGCTCAAATCCCTGGCGGCGAATCGCCTCGACATCCAGAGCGCGCATGTAGCCCTGCATGTAGCGGTCCAGGACAAACGGCGCGTCGCCGATGGACCCAATCTCATCCAGGTAGACGCGGCGGTAGTCCTCGCGGAAAAAGGTCCGCTCGATCTCCCGTTCCGCGCTCTTGCTCAGGTTCATCCCCTCCGAGTCAAAGAACCGGATGTCGACGACGCGGCTGTCAAAGGGCGAGATGCGGACGTGGATGCCGCCGACCGTCTTCTCGTTGCACGTGTAGTAGCGCAGCACCGGGATGGGTACCATCCGCGTGTCCAGCGCGTTCACCCCAGCCGACGGCAGCCCGGCGATGATGCCGCGTTTGAGCATCCGCGCGCTGCGCGTCACGTCGCGGTTGATGGTCACCGTCGACCCGCGTGGCAGCGTCGCCGCGTAGGCCGCGCCCAGGCGGGCGGCAAAC
>CAZLBQ010000846.1:0-1867 GCA_964557745.1 uncultured Anaerolineales bacterium | reverse complement strand
TCTTTCTAGCGGCTCAAGAGCGGCAGGTACAGACGGTACGGCGGAGGGGGAGTACTCCCCGTTGCCGTCGGCGTGGATGTCACAGTCGCTGTCGGCGTAGCTGTGGGCGTCCGGTTCCCCTCGCCTCGTGTGGGAGACGGACTAGGGGTGAGAGTGGCACTGGCCGTCACCGTAGGAGACACGCTGGGGGCGGTGGTGGGCGTTGGTGTCTGGCTCCCCTCGCTCCCTGTGGGAGACGAGGTGGGGGTGAGGGTCGCCGTCGGCGTGGCAGTCCGGCTGGCGTCGGGTGTAGGCGAAGGGCTTGGAGTGAGGGTGGCCGTCACCGTCGCGGTAGGTGGCGCTGTCTCCAGCCACTGCGCCTGGCCGGTGGTCGTCGGGTTCGTGGCCGGGTACTGGACCGTCAGGTCCGTCGAGGGCGGGACGACGCGCAGGTGAGCCGTCGGGTTCGTGCCGCTGCTCGTACAGGCGTCAGGCAGGCAGAACGACAGGGTTTCGTCAGACACGAACAGGCCCGGTGTGGTCGGGCTGGGCCAGAGGGTAAGCACGACACTGCCGAATGAGCCGCTACTGGAGGCGCGGGCGTAAATCGGCGCCTGGGTGACGGTCGGATCGAAGACGGAGACGCGGGCGAGATCGTCCACGCCGACGTAATACGGCTTGTCGAAGGTCACCGACGGGGCTGAAACAGTTGATGTTGCCGTTGGTGTCAGAGTACTCGTCACTTGCGTCGCTGTTGGGTTAGACGTCGCCGTGGCCGTCGGGCTGGAGCTTGCCGTGATCGTAGGCGAGCCCGTGGCCGACGGCGTCGGCGTGGCAGTCTGTGTCGTGGTCGGCGTCGGCGTTGCTGTCGCTTCGCCCGGGGTAGGCGACGGTGTCGGCGTGAGAGTCGGTGTGGCTGTGGCTGTCGGCGCGTCGGTCGCCGTCGCCGTGGTCGTGACGGGCAAGGTGTAGCTGATGTGCAAGACAGGCGCTTTCGATGCCTCCGCCGGCGTCGTGCCGCTGTACCAACTGAAAAGGGTGTTGGTCGTGAACGATCCCGTAAACAGGTCGAGGCGCAAGGTCAGCTTGCCACTCGCGCGCTGACGAGAGTCGACCAGGTCAAACGTCAGGTCCGAGAAGCGCAGCGTGTTCTCCACGTTGGGGCCAAGCTGGCCTGGCTTCAGGTCGGAGGCCAGGGACGCGACTGTCGAGGCCGCGTGGACATCGGTATACGTGGCCGTCGCGATCAAGCTATTGTAGCGCTCCGGAAGCACGTACGCCCCCCAGACATCGGGCTGCGTGCGGTCGAGCTGAGCGTCCGACTTCCCGGTCAGCGTCACCCGCGCGTCTACGATACGCGCTTGGGGCGGCAAGCTCGGAAGATCGAACTGAACGATCCCGTGGTAGGTATCCTGGCCGCCCAGGAGGCCGGCAAAGACGCTTTCCGCGCCGAGACGGTTACCATGAATCGCGCTGAAGTAGCCAACCTGTCCAGCGGCGGGGGTGACGGTGACGTCGACCTGGCCGGGGCGTTGCGTCGGTGTTGGGGTCGGCGTGTTCCTGACGAGCGGTGTCGGGGTCGGAGTGTCGGCAATAGGTGTCGGCGTGAAGGGGACCATGGGCTTGAGGGTGTGAGGACGGGGACCGCTGACAAGGCCCAGCGCCATCCACTCCGTCAGATTCAGTTGCCGCGCATCCCATGGCCCCGGCGGCAGCAGCCACGAGAGTGTCTGGTTCGGTGTGATCTTCAGCACCCCCCGACCATACCCGGCTCGCCCACCGAACACCGAGCCATACACATTACCTTGCCCATCCACGGCCAGGCCCTCCGGGGTGTTGGGTAGATGCAGCCACAGGCGAGCGGCATTGTCGGTTTGGGGGTTGAAGC
>CAZLBQ010000845.1:0-1874 GCA_964557745.1 uncultured Anaerolineales bacterium | reverse complement strand
CAGGGGCTGGCGCGCAACCCCTCGGCCGATGCCGACCGCCTGCTGCGCCGCTTCGTCGCCGAGCGCTTCCCCGCCGAGGCGCGGGCGGCGGCGGCCGCGGTCTACAAGCTCTCCACGGACCTGAAGCGGGCGGCCTACTTCCTGGACGACGACTACCTGGCGCACCACTCCCGCCTCCCCAAGGACCTGGAGCGCACCTCCGAAATCTACGCCACCGTCCAGGACCGCCTGCAAACGGCGGACGACTTCCGCCGCCGCCGCGCCGCCCTCGACGAGGTCTACGCCACGCTCGGCGGCCGCCTCGACGCACTGGACGGGGGCGCGCCGGCGGAGTGGGTGGCCGGGCTGCGGCGCGGGGCGCGGGTGGACTGGTTCGTCGGCATGGGGCTGCTGAACCAGATGCAGGCCATCTCGCCGGCGCGGGGCGAGGCGGCGCTGGCGGAGCGCATCCTGGACAACGACCGCCGCTGGGAGGCTGAGGACAAGCCGAGCTATCTCGACATGCGCGGCCCGATGCCAAAGATTATCCTCGGCGTCGGCTAAATGAGTGGCAATTTAGCCGATTTTAAGAAAATCTGCCCGGAAGCCGTATCCTTCGCACCCCTCCAACGTTTCTTATGCTAGGAGAACGCGGTGAAGTTATGCCGCCAGACGAAGGAGGTGCATACTGCCACAGCATTTCTTCTGTCGCCGCAGAGTGCGCGGAACTGAGAGGCCGCTCGCTCTACCATGTTTCGTAGTGGTTACGCATCAACAGGGAGGTTAGACACAATGAGACGAATTCTCGTCATCGCAGTTCTGGCGCTGGCCCTAGCATTGGGCCTCGCGCTGGGCGTCGCGCTCACCGACAACGGTAGCGTGGCAAGCGCCAACCCGACACCGGGCAACTATGTCCAGCTGCCGGTTCTTGGCTACGTGGGCAACAGCCGAGCGGGCGTCGACTGGGTCATCGAGGCACAGAACGTGGGCTCGACCTGGACGAAGATTGCCCTCCTGCTGTTCCCCGAGAGCACTGGCTTCTGCCAGCCCCAGGCAGCGAACCCGTTCAAGATTGAGTGCACGGGTCTGCTGAAGCCGGGGACAAGCTGGGTGTGGACGAGCTCGCAGCTGCCGTCGACGGCGAAGAGCGCGATCGCGATCAGCTACAACCCGTTCCCGAACCAGGGCAACACCTACTGGCGCTGTGAGGACTGGACCAACGTCCTCAACAAGCTGACGTGGCCCGAAGGGTGGCCTGGCGTGACGTCGACGCCGGGGCAGTTCCCGTTCAACTGGAACTACTTTGGCGGGCAGCCAATCGCGGTGGAAGTGGTGCGCAAGGGTCCTGGCAACACGACGCCTTCGTTCGTGATGACAGGCGGCTACAGCGGCATCAGCGCGATGCAGGAAGGGCGCTACGACCCGCTGTTCGGCGGGTTCGCGTACTACGCGCCGGTGGTGTACTCTGGCTACAACAGCTGGAACTCCTGGCTGTACATCCAGAACAGCGGGACGGAGTGCACGAGCATCGAGCTGTGGTTCAAGGATCGCGACTCGTGCTTGCGGGCGAAGATCTGCTCGGTGCCGCAGGTGTCGCCTGGCTACACGGCGCAGTTCAGCGTCGTGGGCTGCGTGGATCCTGGCTTCACGGGCAGCGTGTGGATCCGCGCGTCGCAGCCGCTGGGCATCGTGGTGGATCAGATTGGCTCAGACGTGCTGATGAGCTACAACGGCGTCGCGGCTGAGCTGTGCTACGTGTTCAACGGGCAGTGTCTGGATGCGGGTGGTGGCTCGCAGGTTGCCTACGGTCCGCTCATCTTCCGCGAGACCAACGGCTGGTCGACGGTCATCCACGTGCAGAACATGAGCAGCATCGTGGCGGCGAAGGTGAAGGT
>CAZLBQ010000844.1:0-1875 GCA_964557745.1 uncultured Anaerolineales bacterium | reverse complement strand
CGCACCACAAGCGACGAGGCTTCGGGATAGGGATGCACTTCAATCATCGTCATTGGAACCCCTCGGGCAACGGGAAACCTGGCGGTGAGAGTATAGCATAGGTGCGGGAGGGGGACAAAGAGCCGCGCCACCCGTCAGTGGGTGGCGCGGTCTAGCGTTACGGGCGCGCGGTTGGCACGGGCAGTTGAGTCTGCGCCGCGCCCGTCGGATTGAGCAACTCCTGCGGGATGACCTCGGGGCGGAAGTCGCGCTCGATGGTCGCCTTGGACTGGAGGTCGCTCAGGAAGGTGTCGAAGGCCTGCTGCTCCTTCTGGCGGCGTTCCTCCTCGGAGAGGGGACGCTGCTGGGGAGCCTCGACGACCTGGATGATGTACCACTTGTCGCCGCTCTTGATCGGGTCACCGATGGCGTTGACGGGCTGGGAGAAGGCAGCCTTCTCGATGACCGGGTCCTTCGCGCCCTGGGCGAACCAGCCGAGATCGCCGCCCTGGTCCTTCGTCGTGTCGTCCTTGGAGACTTCCTTGGCGACGGCGGCGAAGTCCTCGCCCTTCTTGAGCCGCTCGACGACCTTCTTGGCGTCGTCCTCGGTATCGACCTGGATCTGACGGGCGTGGACCTGGAGGCTGGTGGCGGGGATGCTGGCCGCCGCAATGGCCTGGGCGCGGAAGCGGTCATAGAGAAGCTGGGCGCGCTTGGCGTCGCGCACGTAGCCCTCGCCCAACCCCGTCTCCTTCTTGAGGCTGTCCAGGTACTGGCTGTAGTCGTCCTTGAACTTGGCCTCGGTGATGACGACGGGCGTCGAGGTCGGGCCGACGGTCGGCTGCGGTGTGCCCGCGCCTACGGTTGCAGTCGGGAGCGGCGTCGAGGTGGGTGGACCGGCCGTCGGAGTCGGGGTGCCGGCCGGGTAGTAGTCGAACTCGGCCTGGATGGCCTTGGTCACCTCGTCGTCGCTGATCTGGATGCCCTGGCGCGCGGCTTCCTGGCGCAGGACTTCGTCGGTGATCATGGTCTCGAAGACCTGGTTGGGTAACTGCGCCGCGAGATACTGGTTGATCTGCTGGGCCAGCGTGCCCGAGCCGGCCAGGGGACCGAAGCGCTGCAGGAGGCGGAACTTCTCGTACAGGGCGCGGTCGCGGTACTCGTTGGCGGTGATGCGCGTGCCGTTGACGACGGCGATGGGCGCGCGCGGCTTGAGCCAGTACTGTTGGATAAGACCGCCGGCGATGAGCAGGGCCACCAGGCCCAACAGGGAGCCGAACACGATCATCACATTGCGAAGGCGGGCTTCGTCGCGCCGGTTGAGATGGAGTTCTTTCTTGGTCGGCGCGGTGGGTTGCGTGACAGCCCGCCGACTACGCTTGCTCATAACAATACTCCCACAGAATAAGTGGTCAGTGAACAGTGGTCAGTGGTCGGTAGTCAGACCTGGAAATCGGGATGGCCGATAGCGCGTGGCGCGACGAGGGTGTATCACCATCGCTGCGACGCCAGAGGCTATCGGCCACCGAGCATCGGGTCTACAACGTTGGGCTAGCCGCGCGAGTGCTGCGCGGTGTAGGGCAGCAAGGCCAGGTGACGGGCGCGCTTGACGGCGCGGGTCAGCAGGCGCTGCTGCTTGGCGCTGGCGCCGGTCTTGCGGCGCGGCTTAATCTGCCCGGCTTCGTTCAGGAAGCGCTGGAGCAGGTCCACATTCTTGTAGTCGACCAGGCTGGGGTCCTTGGGGAAGGCCATGCGGCGGCCACGGCCGCGCATGCCCCCCGGACCGCCACGGCCACCGCGCGGGCCACCAGGGCCGCGCTGGCCGCCGCGATAGCCACCCTCGCTGCGGGGGCCGCCTTCAGGGCGCGGCGGGCGCGGAGCCTGGCCCTCGGCGCT
>CAZLBQ010000843.1:0-1877 GCA_964557745.1 uncultured Anaerolineales bacterium | reverse complement strand
GACACGACGACTGGTGCGGCCGAGGGCGACTACCGCTACAACAAGGACACCAACTCGGCACTGACCTTCGATGGCGCGACGTGGAGCGCGCTCGGGGGCAGTGGCGCCCCGACCACGGCTCAGTATTGGACGGGTGCGGCCGACGCGGGCCTCTCGGCTGAGCACAACCTGGGGGCGCTCTCGACGGGGCTGGTCATCAACACGACCGGGACGCCCAGCGTCTACGCCGGGACGAGTTGCACGAACCAGTTCCCGCGCAGCCTCAGCGCGAGCGGAGCCGCGACGTGCGCGAGCGTGGACCTGACGAACGACACCAGCAGCGTCCTGCCGCTCGCCAAGCTGACCGACGACGCCAGCAGCGGGCTCTGTCTGCTGTCGGGCGGGGCCGGCGACCCGGCGTGGACCACCTGCCCCGGAGGCGGCGGCGGGCTCTCCTACGCGCAGGTGTCGGCCTCTGCGTTGGCGGGGTTCTGACCATGAAGCGCCTGCTCCTCCTCATGCTGCTGTTGGCCGCGCCCGCGTGGGGATCGTCCATCGCGCTCGAGGGCACCACGGATTCCCTGGAGATCGTGACCAGCAGCGCGGCCTCGACCGACTACACGGTGGCCTGGAGCAACGTCAGCGCGACGGCGCTTACGACGCCAGGGACGGGAGCCGGGAACATCTCCAGTGCTACGACCACGCCGATCATTTCAGCCCCCGCCGCGTCCAACTGGCGCTACGTCAGGACGCTCACGATCCGCAACGCCAGCACGACGACCTCGAACACGATCACGGTGCAGGTGGATAGGAGCGCTGCGAATCGCACGGTCTACTCTGCCACCCTCGGGCCCGGGGAGCTGCTGACGTTCGGGGACGACGGGTGGAACCGCTACTCGGCGGCCGGGAGCGCGATTACCACGAGCCCAGATGCCGGGTACAACGGCCGCGTCTACCTCATCAGCAAGGTCGGGACGGCGAAGGACTCGGCAGGCTACGCCATTCTGGGCAACAAGGACGCTGGCATCCCTGGCGCGTGGGTGCTGGGGACGCCAGGAGTCAACGGGGCCAACTTCGATTGCTCTACTGCTGCCGGCGCTACGGTTGCGGGCTCGCCAGTGATCGCTGCGCCGGCTTCGGGCAACCTCTACATCACGTCCATGACGGTGCAGAACAGCGTCAACGAGGCCATGCGGCTCGTGGACCTGCTCTGGTACAACACCGGGCTCGCTGTTACCACGACGACGGCGCAGGCAATCACTACAGCGGCGTGGCCAGCGCGCGACCTGAACGGTAGCACCAACGGCGAAGGCGTCGAGATGGCACTCTACGCCCTCACGGCGCTGGGAAACGCCGCCGCCGTCAGCAACACCACGATCAACTACACCGATGAGAGCGGCAACACGGGCAACACGGGCACATTCCAGGCTCAGGTTGGCTACCAGGCCCCGGCAACGCCCGTGATCGGGACGTGGATGCCCTTCTCGCTAGCTGCTGGGGACCGCGGCATTCGTGGCATGACGGGCGCCTCAAGCGGTGGGATCACGCTGGCGACGACCTACACCAGCGGGACCATGAGCCTGATCGCCTACCGGCCGTTGACGGCGCTTGGGACATCGGTGGCGAACGTTCCTGGCACCATCACCTTCCCGGCGCCAGGAATCAGGATCTACGGAGGGACGTGCCTGGCCTTCGTGAATGTTGGGAGTGCGACTCTGGCGCTCTCGAATGCGACGGTAACCGTGGTTGAGCGTCCCTAGGGGGGGATGAGATGCAGAAGCCGATGATGGACTCGCCGGAGATGGATCGGATGCAGGGCTTCCGGCGCAGGCCGCCGGCCCCCGGGACGAACACGGGCCCGGTGGGGCGCCCGCCGGAGGGCGGCGCGAAGGGGCTGG
>CAZLBQ010000842.1:0-1879 GCA_964557745.1 uncultured Anaerolineales bacterium | reverse complement strand
CCCAGGCGCAGCCGACGACCGCGCCCGCTGCCGCGCCCACGCAGGCGCCGGCGGCTAAGCCGACCGAAGCGCCAAAAGCGGCGCCGACCACCGCGCCGACCACCGCGCCGACGGCGGCCGCCGCGGCTCCGGTGGCCAAGGCGCCCGACAAGAACATTGTCCGCATCAACGAGGGCGCTTACCCCGACAACCTGGACCCGCAGCAGGCCTCGTTCGTCAACGAGATTGGCTTCCTGACGATGATCTACGAGGGCCTGGTGGACCTGGGCACCGACCTGACGCCCCAGCCCGGCGCGGCGGAGAAGTGGGATGTATCGGCCGACGGGATGACGTACACCTTTAAGCTCCGTCCGGGCCTCAAGTACAGTGACGGCCAGCCGCTGACGGCCAAGAACTTTGAGTTCGCCCTCAAGCGCGCCGCGGATCCCGTCCTGGCCGGTCAGTACCAATCCAGCACCTTCGATATTATGGGGGCGGAGGAGTACGGCACAGCGGACCCGAAGAGCACGCCGCCGGAGAAGCTCAAGGAACTGCGCGACAAGATGGGCGTCAAGGCGTTGGACGACACGACGCTCGAGATCAAGCTGAATAAGAAGGCTGCCTACTTCCCGTACATCGCCTACCAGTGGTTTGGCTGGCCGGTGCGCGAGGATATCATCCAGAAGTGCGGCGAAGACTGGTGGACCAAGGCCGAGTGCCAGGTCGGCAACGGCCCCTTCATGCTCAAGGAGCTGAAGGAGAAGGAAATCGCCCGCTTCGTGCCCAACCCGAACTGGCGCGGCCCCAAGCCCATCGCCGAAGAGGTGATCTACCGCTTCATCACCGACTCGAAGGTCGCCTACGAGGCGTACCGCAGCGGCGAGTTGGATATCATCCTCCTAGCCGCCGAGGACCTGGAGCCGACGCAGAAGGACCCGGTGCTGAGCAAGGAACTCCTGATGGCGCCCGGCTCGTGCACGCGCGGTATCGCCTTCAACCAGACGAAGCCGCCCTTCGACAAGCGCGACGCGCGTCTGGCGTTCGCCAAGGCCCTCGACCGCGATGCCTGGGCGAAGGACGTGCTGCGCGGTCTGGGCAAGCCGGCGCTGTCGTGGATGGTGGAAGGCATCCCCGGCGCGAAGGCCGACTCAGGCGCAGCGCAGAAGTTCGACCCGGCCGCCGCCAAGGACCTGCTGGCCAAGGCCGGTTTCCCCAACGGCCAGGGTGTGCCTGAGATCAAGATGACGTATAGCTCGTCGCCGCGCCTCAAGATCCGCGCCGAGTTCATCGCCGCTCAGTTGCAGAAGAACCTGGGCGTCAACGTGACCCTCGACCCGGTGGAGCCGACGACGTACACGGCGCTCCAGAAGGACATCAAGACCTACCCGCAGATCGGCTTGAACATCGGCTGGTGCTCGGACTATCCGGACCCGCAGAACTGGCTGACGACGTACTGGCGCTCGACGGCCTTCGCCAAGCGCTACGGCTACTCGAACCCTGAGCTGGACAAGCTGATGGACGCAGCCGACGTCGAGAGCGACAACGCTAAGCGTCTCCAGATGTACCAGCAGGCCGAGAAGATCGTGCTCGAGCAGGACGTAGCGTATGTGCCGCTGGACCAGAGTGTCAACCCCTACCTGGTCAAGCCCTACGTGACCTACGGCAAGGTGACGTCGCACGATCCGGTCTTCCCCGGCCAGTTCGAGCCGTGGAAGCTGGGGATTAAGCGGTAATGAGGACGAGACCTGACAGGTCTTGAAGACCTGTCAGGTCTGAACCATGAAGTCAGACCCGAAAGGCTGTGAAAACCTTTCGGGTCTTGGCTTGTGGGGCCGCGAACCAATGGCTGAGCGTTGGCATATTCTATGGTAAGGTGGACTGTGTGCAGTTGACAGCGACC
>CAZLBQ010000841.1:0-1881 GCA_964557745.1 uncultured Anaerolineales bacterium | reverse complement strand
CAGGGCACGATGACCGACGCGACGACGGCGACGGCGAGCAGACCGCGCCAGCGTCGCCCGGTGGCCCGATCGTCGGCGAGCAGGGGTTGGAGCAGGGCGCAGGCGAGCAGGCTCAGGACGGGCGCCAGGTAGACCATGTGGCGCAGGAAGAGTTCGCGCGACAGGAAGAGGAAGACCAGCGCCGTGGGCAGGACCCACACCAGGACCGCGCGCGGCGGCCGCTGGGTCAGGGTCCAGGCCGCGCCGAAGAGCGCCAGCGTCCACAGCGCCGCGTACTCCCAGAAGGCGTCGGCCAGGAATTGCAGGCCCTTGACAAAGACCTCGGCGCGGCTGAGGTCGGAGCCTTGCCGCAGGTGGTGGCCCAGGACGGCCATATACGTGTCGTGGCTGACCAGCCAGAAGCCGCCCATCACGCCCAGCGCGAGCAGCGCCGCCGTCCCGCCGACGAGGGCGCCTTGCCGGGTGGCCTCGCGCCACGTCCGCCGCCCGCGCAGCGCCTCCCAGGCCAGGTAGGCCAGGACGCCCGCGAGGGGCAGCGCGCCGAAGAGCTTGGTCAGGATGGCGACGCCGAACAGCAGCCCGGCCAGAGCGTAGCCGCGCGCTCGTCGCGTCTCGTCGGCGGCGACAAAGGCAACCAGGGCCGCCGTCTGCGCGGCGAGCATGGTCGCCTCGGGGCGGTACAGGCGCGCCATATCGAACACGCGGGGGTAGACCAGGAACACGGCCAGCGCCGCCAGCCCAACGCTCGCGCCGAACAGGCGGCGGCCGAGGCGGTAGACGAACACGCCGGCCACGAGGACCATGGCGATGCTCCACAGGCGTGGCCCCCAGGGCGTCGGGCCGAACAGGCGGATGACGAGCGCGCCGGGATAGAGGAAGGCGGGCAGTTGGGGGGTCAGGAAGTCGCGGTAAGGAGTCTCGCCCAGGCTGATGCGCCAGGCGGCGTAGAGGTAGCTCTCCTCGTCGTCGGTGGCGAGGGGGCCGAGCAGGTGGTAGGTGTAGGCCAGGCCCGCCAGGGCGAGCAGGACGACGGCGGCCCAGTCGACGCGGCCCAGCCCGACGGCGAGACGCCGGCGCGCGGCGGGTACGCCAGCCACGCGCGCCCCCTCGACGGAAGTAGTCATGCCTGTCCCATCCCTGCCCTGCGCCATGACACGTAGGGGCAGACCTGCGTGTCTGCCCAGGACAAACGGCGCGGGGGAGGAGAGAGGCGAAAGTAGTTAAGAGAAAGCATCAGGCGGGAATTATAGCCCGCCTTGTCGCACCGCCCAAATCTCCTGCCCCATTTGGACAGGCGTTACGCGGTGGCGGCGGCGGCCTGCCCGCTTCAGCGGGCAGGCCAGGGATGGAAGCCCCCTTGCGGGGGCTGAAGCCCAGCCCGCTCCAGCGGGCTGCGCCCAATACCTGGCGCGGGTAGGGGCGAACCTGGGTGTTCGCCCGGGGCAGCCACACAGGGCTGCCCCTACCCAGGGTTTTGTTAGGCGCTGTTAGCCCCTGGCGACGCGCCGTGCTGTGACTCGCGGGAACAGCGACTTTTCCGGGCCGGGGCTGGGGGGCGACGCCCCCCTGACCCCCCAACGGCCCAGACTCAGAAATCAGAAATCCAGAAACCAGAATCTCAACCACCAGAGGTGGGAGGCCTTAGGACAACTCGACAACCCAGATTGTCGCGCCTGGCATCGGGACCGCGCCTGCCGCGAGCCGCACAGCGCGCGTTCCTCTGATCGTGGTCCCACGCGCCGCCCCGCAGCACCTTCTTTGCCAGTTTGTCGCTAGCGCCCGACTCGTAATTCCGATAGTCCTCCAACCATGGCGTGCTGCACCACGCCCAGATGTTGCCGGCCATGTCCGCCGCGCCGCACGGGGCGTCGCCGCCCGGAA
>CAZLBQ010000840.1:0-1885 GCA_964557745.1 uncultured Anaerolineales bacterium | reverse complement strand
AAGCTGCAGGGTGGGCATTCCGACGAGCATACGCCGGGTCCCTCGCCAACGTACGGCCCCGCCACCCCCGGTCCCTTTCCGACAAGGAATGCGGCACGGTGTCGTCGGCCCTCGCCGGGTCGGCCGGGTCGTAGCCGCTTATTGCCTGGAGCATGACCGCCACGTCGTAGACCGAGCGCGCCAGCGGCCCGGCGTGGTCCAACGAGTACGACAGCGGGATGAGGCCCCGCGTCGGGACGCGGCCATACGTCGGCTTCAGCCCCACGACGCCACACAGCGCGGCGGGCATCCGAATCGAGCCGCCCGTGTCCGTCCCCGTCGCCGCCGCGCACAGCCCCGCCGCGACCGCCGCCCCGCTGCCGCTCGACGAGCCGCCAGGCACGCGGGCCAGGTCCCACGGGTTGCGCGTCGGGCCGAAGTGGGAACTGTCGCCCGTCACGCCGTAGGCCACCTCGTGCATGTTGAGCTTGCCCAGGAAGACCGCGCCCCCCGCGCGGAGGCGCGCGATGCTGGGCGCGTCCTCCGCGGCGACGTTGTCCAGGAAGTGCTTGGAGCCGGCCGTCGTCGGCAGCCCCGCCACGTCGAACAGGTCCTTGATGCCAATGGGCACGCCGTGCAGCGGGCCTCGGTAGTAGCCCGCCCGAATCTCGGCCTCGGCCGCGCGGGCCTGGTCGAGCGCCGCATCCGCCGTGACTAGGATGTAGGCGTTGAGGTCCCCGTCGCGCGCGGCAATCCGGTCCAGGTAGGCCTGCGTCACCTCGACCGGCGAGACGTCACCGCCGGCGAGGCGCGGCGCGAGATGCTCAATGGAGAGGCGGGTTAGCTCGCTCACCGGACGGTCAGTTCCTTGCTCTCGCTGATCTCCACCTCGTTGTCCAGGTAGACCTCGATCCACCAGGTGTGGAGCGCCTGGATGCCCTCGTACGTCGGCAGGGCGTCCTCGGGCAGGGTGAACGAGCCGTTGAAGGTGCGCGACTCACCCGCGTTAAGCGCCAAGTTCTTGGCGAGGGTGATCTCGTCGTCGTAGGTGATGTTGCTAATAAGCTCGTCTCCGTCTTCGTCCTCGAAGTCCTCGTCCTCGTCTTCCTCGTCCTCTTCCGTCCCGCCGTTGACCGACAGCGTCAGGACGTTGTCCGCCTCGAGTTCCTCATCCTCGCCCTCGAACTCGTCATCCTCGTCGCCGTAGGGATCGACTTCCTCGACACCCAGCAACTCGGCGACCAGGGCGCGCGCGCTCAGGCGGTCGCCCGCCGTGACGACGACGCTGAAGTTGATCGTGTCGCCCGGTGCGAAGACCTTGTCGTCGACCTGGACCTCGATGCGGCCGGGCTCGCCGGCAGATTTCTGGGAAGGCATGTTCGTTCTCCTTAATAGTGTAACCCGTGCGCCGCCCGCCAGTTGGTCCTGGGCCAGGGACACACAGATTAGGTAACAATCTCGACGCGCCCAATGTCCACCATGTCGCGCCCGTCGGCCAGCGGCAGACGCTGCCCCGTCGCTGCGTCGTAGAGGCCGACGCGCAGGGTCAGTGGCCCACGCGTTCCGGGCGGGATCAGCAGCCCGTGGTAGTCGATGACGGCGCGGCCCGGTGGCCACGAGGACGTCGGCTGCTGACCATTCCTGGGCGGGCCGTCATGCTGGGCAACGAGGCGGCCGGCGCTGTCGTACAGATGGACAAAGACATTATAGTCGCGGTTCAAATCACGCGGCGTCTGCCACTTCAGGTCAACGGTGACACCGCCTCCCGCGCTCGCCCGGGCCGTGTAGAGCGCCTGGTCCAGGATGGGACCGGCCGGCCAGGCAGTCTGGAGGGCGGTCGTCTGGCGCGGCTCGACCGCGTTCTGATAGAGTAGCGTCAAGGTATCCTCGCGCCACGTCGCCCGCG
>CAZLBQ010000839.1:0-1886 GCA_964557745.1 uncultured Anaerolineales bacterium | reverse complement strand
CCTCGCTCCCACCGCCCGTGAAAACCACTTCGTCAGGCTCGACTTGCAGGAGGGCAGCGAGACGCTCTCGCGCGTTGTTCACCGCTGACCGAGCCCGGTAACCGTAGAGGTGGTCGCTTGATGGGTTGCCAAAGTGTTCTCGCAGGTATGGCTCCATCGCGTCTACCACGGCGGGGTCAAGCGGTGTCGTAGCGTTGTAGTCCAGGTAGATTGGCTCGGTCATGGCTGCTCCTAACCTACGGCAGGCTCTTGAGATACCTGATTCTTGTCTCTTGTGGGCGCCTCGGACCTAGAGTGAGGCCGGTATGCCAACGAGCCGGGCGCCCTGGTTCAGCGCCAGCCGCGCTGCCTGGCGCGAGAGACCTTCGCCGAGCCAGTAGTGCTCGAAGAGCAGCTTGCCCCAGTGCCAGAGCCGGCCCGAGCGCGGCAGAGGTACTATCGGGTTCGGCTCGGCGTAGAACTGGCCGCTGGCGAAGCCGGCTGACCCACCGCCGGTTTCGATCCAGCAATACCCTGCTCCGTCAAACAGCGCCTCCGACGCTTTACCCGTGATCTCGGCGCTGATGCGCGCGGCTACTGCCTCACCCTGCGCATGGGCAAAGACACCGGCTCTGGGCAGCAGCTTGCCATTTGCCAGGGGGATGGTGGTGGCATCGCCGATGGCATAGACGTTCTCCACGCGCGTCTGGAGGGTGTGTTTGTCCACGGAGATCCAGCCTGCATCATTTGCCAGGGGCGATGCCTTGACCGTTGGCGGAGGTCGGTGCGGAGGAATGGCGGCCAGAAAGTCGAACGGCTCCCGCGCACCGTCGCTGAACACCAGTTCGCTCGCTTCGGGAACGATGCGAGCCACCTGCTGGGTCGGATGAAAGGCGATTCCCTTGGACCGCAGCAATTCGACAATCGCCGCACCTAGGCCAGGCCCCGCGACAGGCATGGGCAGCGGCTCGGGGGTGAAGACCTCGATCTGTGACCGCGCGCGGACGCCGCGACGGCGTAGAGCATCATCCAGGAGCATGGCCGCTTCATACGGTGCGGCAGGGCATTTGTAGGGTAAGGAGGAGACCAGGACGACCAGGCGGCCGCCGCTGAAACGCTGGAGGGCTGGCCACAGAGCCGCCGCCCCTTCGAGATCGAAGAAGTTGTGGGCTGCGTCGGCGTAGCCCGGCAGCGCGTCAGGAGCCAGATCGGCGCCCAGAGCGACCACCAGGTAGTCGTATGGCAGGTGTTGAGCACTAGTTCGAACTTCGCCCCGCTGTGGGTCGATCTCCTGCACCTCAGCTCGCACCACCTCTACGCCCGGCTGTAGCAGACGGCGCAGGTCGCGCTTGATCTGCTCTGGCCGCCGCTCACCGACCATTAACCACAACAGGGAAGGGGCGAAGACGTACTCGTCCCGCTTGTCCACCACAACGACGCGGTGTTCCGGCGGCAGGGACCGACGTAGAGCGTTGGCGGTCACGATGCCACCGACACCTCCCCCCAGAATAACAATCGTCTTGCCGGCCCTATAGACCTCCTATACGCGGAATCCGCTGCTAGAGACGTGCCGACTCTGCTGCCTGACGCCCGCTTTGACTGGCAACGTCTTGTACATCCGGACCAGCACAATGGCGCCTGACAGGTGGCGCTGACTAGTGCTTGGTGATGGCAGGCTGAATGTGAACGGGATAGCCGGCCGCTCGCCACTCAGGGAAGCCCTGACCGAGACGTCGGGCCGCGATGCCATGCCGGCGCAGCCACTGGACCGCCTCGTCAGCGAGTACGCAGTAGGGGCCACGACAGTAGGCTATGATTTCTCGATCTCCTCGCAGGTCGGCCAATCGTTGCTCCAGGTCCTCAACCTGAATTGAAATGGCGCCCGCGATGTGCCCCTGGCGGAACTC
>CAZLBQ010000838.1:0-1894 GCA_964557745.1 uncultured Anaerolineales bacterium | reverse complement strand
GCTACGACATCTCCAACACCCAGGGCTCCAACTCGGTGGGGGCGATGGTCGTCTTCAGCCAGGGCGTGCCGCGCAAGAGTGACTACCGTAAGTTCCGCATCCAGACCGTCCAGGGGGCCAACGACTTCGCCTCGCTCCAGGAAGTGCTGCGGCGGCGTTTCAAGCACCTCAAGGAGCCGGCCGAGGAAAAGTCCCGCGACCCGCGCCGCCGTGATGAGGTCGATCCCTTCACCCTGACCCCCGACCTGGTCATCATCGACGGCGGGAAGGGCCAGCTCAGCGCCGCCCTCGAAGTCTGGCGCGAGGTCGGTCTCGACCACATTCCGGTCGTCTCCCTGGCCAAGCGCCAGGAGGAAATCTTCGTCCCCGGTCGCGAGGACTCAGTCTTGCTCCCCCGCGACTCGCAGGCGCTGTTCCTGGTACAGCGCATCCGCGACGAGGCCCACCGCTTTGGCCTGAACTACCATCGCACCTTGCGCACCAAGACGGGGCTGGCCTCGACGCTCGAGGAGATCAAGGGCATCGGCCCCCGCCGCCGCAAGGAGTTGCTCAAGCGGTTCGGCTCGCTGGACGGCATCCGCGCCGCGAGTGTGGACGAGTTGGCGGCGGTGCCGGGGATGACAGCGGATATCGCCCGGCAGGTGAAAGAATCGCTGGGGGGTTGAAAGTTGAAGGTTGAAAGTTGCAGGTTAAGCATGGCCCTCGACCTTCAACCTTCAACTCGTGAGGGGGTCGTATGGCTCTCTTGACCGTTGACGAGATAGCCCAACGCCTGGGGCAGGTCAAGGCGCTTCGCAAAGTACCAGCCGATGTCCTGCGCGAGATGGCCGACCTGGTTCAGGTGCGCTACGCCGCGCCCCAGGAGACGGTTTACCGCATCGGCCAGATCGCCGACAAGATGTACTTCATCGAGTCGGGCAGCGTCGACTTCCTGGAGCCGTCGCGCTTTGGCAGCCCCCATCTGGTTGACCACGAGGCGATCGGCGACGACTTCGGCTTCAGCGCTATGATCTATGGGCCGACGTACTACCAGACGGCCGTCGCCGCCGAGCCAACCACCCTGCTCGTCCTCGAACGCGCCGCCCTAGACCGGCTCCTCAACGAGCACCCCTATCTGCGGCGCGACCTGGAGCGCTCGGCGCGCCGTCGCCCGCGCTGGGGCCGCATGTCATTCCCCGGTCGGGCCGCGGACGAGCAGGTGCTTGTCTATGCCCGACCGCACTGGAGCGTGCTGTTTCTCAAGTTGCTGTGGCCGCTCGCCTTCCTGGGGCTGACCATTGCGTTCAGCGCCGTCGCTGCCCTGGTCTTTCAACAGGTCATCTTTGCCGTCCTACTCGTCGCCTTCAGCGTTCTCGCCGTCGGCCTGGTCATCCTCGTCTGGTCGTATTGGGACTGGTGGTTCGATACGTACATCGTGACCAATCAGCGCGTCATCAAGATGCTGCGCCGCCCCTACATCCAGGAGCAGTTGATTGAAGCGCCCATCAGCAAGATCCAGAATACGACGCTGCGCTTCCCTAACTTCTCGTCACGGGCGCTCGGCTGGAGCGACATCGTCATCAGTACCGCCGGCGGGCCGCCCATCATCTTCAACCGTATCGCCAACGGCCCGCGCATCCACGCCGTCATCAATGAGCTTGTAGCGGCGACGCGCCAGCGTTCGCTCATGCAGGCGCGCGAGGCGCGGCTGGCCCAGATCGAGAACCGCCTCCGCAATCCGCAGGCTTCCACTCCGGCGCCTAGCGTGAAACCGCCGCCACGCCCCACCCTCCTGGGCAGCCTCGCCACTGCATTCGGCTACTTCATCCCTCGCACCCGCGAGGCGACCGCTACCACCATCACCTACCGCAAGCACTGGATTCTGCTTTTCCAGGCTCCGTGTTTTTACCTGCTG
>CAZLBQ010000837.1:0-1895 GCA_964557745.1 uncultured Anaerolineales bacterium | reverse complement strand
AGCATTCACAGCACACCAGGTTACGACCCGGTAAGCAAGCTCATTTTTGAGCCTGGTACGCTGGCCCTGGACATCCCCGCCACGACTACACGAGATGAGGCCATACGCGCCGCCGTCAGGTTAATGGATTTGTGGTCAACTTATCCCTTCGCCTCTCAGGCCAGCCGCGCGAATCACCTCGCCTTACTCCTGACAGGCGTGCTCCGTTATCTGTTCCGAGCCGTGCCCCTGTGTCTCAGCGACGGGAACGCGTGGGGCGTGGGCAAGACCTCGCTGGGCTTGCAAGTCGGCATCCTCCAAACCGGGCGCTATCCATCCGTGACCACGAAGCCCGAGACGGCAGAGGAATTCCGTAAAAAGGTCACGACGGAAGTAGAGGCCGGGACGCCCTTGATCATCCTGGACAACGTGACGGGACGCCTGGCCGATAGCGCCCTGGCCGCTGCTCTGACAACCTCAACATGGGGTGACCGGCGGCTAGGCACTAACCAGAAGATTGACCTTCCCTGTAAAGCCACCTGGATAGCCACGGGCCGTAACTTGGCCCCCGTCGGCGACATTGTACGCCGCGTGTTCTGGATATACCTAGAGACTGACGACCCGACGCCCCACCGACTGACATTCAGCCGCGACATGAATCAGTTTGTGCTCGATCACCGCGCCGAACTCCTCTCAGAGCTATTCACGATGATTCGCGCCTGGTACGTAGCAGGCCAGCCAGCCGCGCCGGTCACGATGGGCCGCTTCGAGGAATGGGCGCGAGTCTTTGGGGGCATCCTGGCCTAGGCGGGTGTCCAGGGCTTTCTAGGCAACGCGACGGAGCTAGAAGACGAGGCGGAGAGCGACACAAAAGAGGCGGAGTGTTTCGCCCGTGCCATTCTAGGCCACTTCCGCGATCCTGCGAACCCGCGCCAGAGTCGGCCCTTCACCGCGGCTGAGTTGGCCCGCGACATTCAAGACACGGTTGACGAGCGCGGCCGGCGTTTCGTCTACCCAGCATTACGCGAGGCCCTACCGGGCCGCCTAGCCGTCGCCCAATCTAATGAGCTATCTAAGCGCCTGGGAGATTTCTTCTACATCTGGCGTCGTGCTCCGTTGGGTGAGCGGGAAGGGGACCGGGTAAAGGTTGTGTTGCTGGAGAAGACACGAGAGAATAAAAGACTCTGGCGCATAGACTGCATAGACCGCATAGACCATAACCCCACTCCGGAGGAGGCCGAAATTTCGCCTAATTTCGACCCTATAGAGAGTGAGGTGGTAGGGTCTAGTCAGTCTATGCAGTCTATGCAGGCAGGGCTGCCCGAGACGGTTGTCTCAAAACACCTCGCCACGCTGCCCAGCCCGCGCCCGTCGTCTGGCGCGTCGAATGGACACGCCGCGCCGCCCCCGCCGCCCGCCGTCGCCAGTCTCAGGGCCTCGCCGCCGGCGTTACCTCGCTCCCCGTGCCCAACGTGTAAAGCGTCGTTTTGGATAACCCACGGCGGCCGCCAGGTGTGCGGCAAGTGCGGCGGGCCAGCGCCAGGGGGGGCCGCCTAGATGGGCAAGCACGCCAAGACGCTAGAACTGTTGGACCTCGCCCGCGCTATCCTCGCCGACGGACACCCGATGACCGTGCGCCAGGTGTACTATCAGCTGGTTTCACGACAAGTCATCGAAAACAAGAGGACGGCTTACCAGAAAGTGAGCGACCTCTTAGTAGACGCCCGCAAGAGTGGGGCGATCCCGTGGGGATGTGTAGAGGACCGCCTGAGACGGCCCCGCGCCGTGGGCGTGTGGCGCGATCTAGCCGACTTCGCAGAGACGGCCCGGCGCGCCTATCGGCGCGACGTTTTGTCCGCCCAGTCGGTCTATATCGAGGTATGGCTTGATAAAGCCGCCTTGGCGGGAATGTTGGG
>CAZLBQ010000836.1:0-1900 GCA_964557745.1 uncultured Anaerolineales bacterium | reverse complement strand
CAGCCGTGGTAAGCGCAAGGGGCTTCTCGATTTAGCCATGCTTGCCGGAGTTAAGGCAGCGCTCGATGACGGCAAAGTGGGCGTGGTGCGTCGTCAGGTTGACGACCAGCTCGACGCGCTGGTCGGCCAGCAGCGCGTCGAGCGAGGGGTACACTGAGGTCTCGACTTCGGCCGCCAGCTTCTCGGCCCGTGGCTGGTCCAGATCGGTCAGCCCGACGAGGCTGACCTGGGAGTGCTTGACGAGGGCTTTAGCGTACTCCTCGCCGATGACCCCGCAGCCGACAATGGCGATTCCAGTAGACGGCATGCGGCTTAGTCCTTCAGCCACTGCCGCAGCAGGGCCAGGCTGGCGCCGACATCGTCTGTCGGGTCAAAGAGTTCAGGCTCGTGCTCCACACTCAGCGCGCCCGTGTAGCCCTGCTTCTCCAGCACCCTCACGCAGCGCTCGATCGGCACAACCCCCGCGCCAAAGCGACACGTGTCGTGGGCGCCCACCGCCCGGACATCCTTGAGATGCACATGGACAACGCGGTCGCCCAGCCGGTCCAGCGCCTCGGCGGCGTCGTAGCCCTGCGTGCCAAACCAGCCGGTATCGACACACGCCCCAATCAGCCCATCCTCGCTGTCGCCCATCTTGTCCAGTAACTCTTCGGGCGTCTTCTCCGGATGGTTTTCCAGCCCCAACTTCAACCCGTAAGTGCGCAACCGGTCCACCACCGCCTGGCGGTCCTTCCCCAGCACGGACGTCGACCCGCCCAGCACCGGGATGCCTAGCTCGGCGGACATGCGGCACGTCGTCTCGAATTCCTGGGCGGTGCTGCCAAACCAGCCGGCGAGGCTGACGACCTGGAGGTTGTAGCGCTGCAGCAGGCCGCGCGCGACGGCGATGTGCTCATCTGTCACCCACTCGTAGTTGAGGTAGCCCGTCCACAGGTCGAGGGCATCGAAGCCCAGCGCGACGATATCGCGCAGCGTCTCCTCGAAGCGCGGCCCGAACGTCTCAATGGGCTTGAAATACGCTTGGGTGGCCTTATCGCCCTGGCCCCAGCCCCGTGTCATGTTGTAATCAAGGACGCGGGCGACGTAATTCGCAGTCATAAACGATACCGTGTTGTTCAAGATAGACCTCATTTCTAATGCGCCTGCCAATGGGGGGCGGGTCGTGTCCATTATAGGACGAATGCCAGGTTGGTCAAGAATCATACCAAGACCCGGCTGGCTCCCCGGCAACTTTGCTCCGACCCATCCGTAGAGTCAATATGGAGGAAACGACCGACTTGCTTTATGAATCGAGGTGCAATATGTCGAGATTCAACAAACACTTCCTCTGGATCGGTGTGCTGCTTCTGGCCCTGGCGCTGGTGGCCCCGACCGCCCAGGCCGCCGAGCCGCGCACCGGCGAGCGCGTCACCATCGCCGCCAACGAGACGGTCAACGACGACGTCTACCTGTTTGGCTCTGACGTGATTGTGGACGGCACCGTGCATGGCGATGTCGTCACTGCCGCCCAGACCGTTATCATCAATGGCACGGTGGACGGCAGCGTGTGGGCCGCCGGCTCATCCATCACGGTCAACGGCCACGTCGGCCACTCCGTGCGCGCGGCGGGCTACGCCATCAACGTCGGGCCGGAGGCCACCATCGGCCGCGACATCATGAGCGCGGGCTACAGCATCATGGCCGCCCCCGGCAGCCTGGTCCAGGGCGACTTGCTGGCCGCCAGCTACCAGGCGCGTCTTGGTGGCACGATCGGGCGCGACTATCGCGGTAGCCAGAACGCGCTCGAGCTAAACGGGACAGTCAAGGGCAATGTGAACGTCACGGTTGACGCCGCCAGTGGTGACGTCGTCAACCCGGCCATGTTCATACCCGGCATGCCGACGACCAGCGGACCCATGGT
>CAZLBQ010000835.1:0-1903 GCA_964557745.1 uncultured Anaerolineales bacterium | reverse complement strand
GGCCGCGATACGTCTCGCTGCTCGTCGAGCCGCTGCTGCCGCCGCAGCAGCCCCAGCGGTAGTCCCAGTTGCGATTGAGGTCGGTCCCGACGTAGGATGAGCCAGGATTGGGCTGGCGGTTCTTGCGCCAGGAGCGATACGTCCCCGTGGCAATGTCGTACTCGCCGCCGTCAGGGTTCATGTCGAAGACAAGCCAGATTTCGCGGCTGTTGACGAGGTCGGTGATCTGCTGGGTCACCCCATATTCGTCGGTGAGCATGTGGAGGGTGTAGAGCGCCATCTCGACCGTCAGGTGCTCGCGGGCGTGCTGGTGATGGGTGAACAGCACCTCAGGCTCGTCCTCGTCGGTGGCGACGTTGTCCGAGACCTTGCCGAGCCAGATCGTGCGGCCCTCATAGGAGGTCCCGATACTCGACAACTGGAAGATGTCCGGGTGCGCGGCGGCGACGGCCTGGATGTCGGCCACCATCTCGTTGTAGTCGTGATAGGCGGCGTCCGCGGGCGGGAAGGCCAGCATCTTGGCGATGTCGCCTGAGGGCAGCTGGATGTCCAACCCCAGGCCCTGGACGGCCTTGAACTCATCCGGCGTCGCTTCGACGAGGATGTAGTCGTGGCCGACTTCCAGGATGAGCGCGCCGGTGGCGGCGACGGCCGAGCGCGCGCGGGTATCGAACACTTTGGGGATGTAGTAGACCTGGGTCTCGCGCGCGTCGGCAGGCGGCTGCGCCGCCGAGGCCGAGAGGCAGGTCAACCAGAGCAAGCTGATCACGACCAGAGCCATGATGGGCCAACGGGCGCCGCGAGGGGTCAGGGGCATACGAGGCTCCTTCCATAGCGCGTGGGTTAGGGCTGAGGTAAGACGCTAATGATAGCATAGGAGCGGCTGACGCTCAAATGAGCCGCCACGCGCCGCCCGCAGGGCAAGCAGTTGCCAGAAATGCCCAAGTGCGATACAATGAATGCATTGGCGCCCTTTACCATCAGTGCTCCCTCGTCGTCCAGGAGACTCGTCACCATGTATCACACGTTGCTCGTGCCCCTCGATGGTTCCGCGCTTGGCGAGCAGGCGCTGCCTATGGCCGCGACCTTGGCCCGCGCCACCCGCGCCCGCCTCCTCTTGCTGCGTGTGACCGGCGCTGATCCGAATGAGATGAAGGAAACGGTGCTCTACTTGCGGCGGCTGACCCACGACCCGCGCCTGGCGGGCGTGAAGGTCGAGATGCACTCCTACGTTGGGGAGGCGATACCGGGCATCCTCGACCAGATTCAGCATCACCACGCCGACCTGGTGGTCATGACGACGCATGGCCGATCGGGCGTAAACCGCATGGTGTACGGCTCAGTCGCCGAGGCGGTCCTGTCGCACAGCCCGGCGCCTGTGTTCCTGGTGCGCGTTCATGCCGACGCCCCACCGCCCACGATGGACATTGGCCGGGCGCGCATCCTCGTCCCGCTGGACGGCGAGCACTACGCCGAGCACGCCCTACCAGCCGCGTCTGAACTGGCGAAAGCGCTGCAAGCCACACTCGTTCTGCTCCGCGTGGTGACCGCGCCGGCGCCCTACGCGCTCCAGCGCGCTCTGGCAGCGGGGACAACGAGCGACATCACGAGTCTCGAGATGACGGAGGCGACGACATACCTCCAGGGCGTCGCCACGCGGTTGCGGGCGCAAGGCCTGACGGTCGAGACGATCCTCGAGGCGGGTGGTGACCCGGCGGACCGCATCATCGAGCGCAGCGACACTCAACACATCGACTTCATTGTCATGAGCACACGCGGCAAAAGGGGACTGGGGGCGATCTTCTCAGGGACGACTTCGCTGGCTGTGCTGCGGCGGGGGAATCACCCGGTACTCATCCTCCACCCGGCGAGCCTCGGCCCGCACGCCGTATAACACAGGACT
>CAZLBQ010000834.1:0-1905 GCA_964557745.1 uncultured Anaerolineales bacterium | reverse complement strand
GGCGTATTTTCTCTGCACGTAGCTGATAAACGGCTCGATGCTGAGGGTGCCGCCGATAGCGCGGTCAACCAACTCGGGGATGGTGAACTTGCGCCCGTGGGTGTGGACATTGTCCCGCAACCAGCCCAGCAGCGTGCCAAACTCGCCCTGGCGCGTCTCGTCTGGGATGGACGGGTGCGCGGCGACGGCGGCGTTGTAGAACTGGGCGCCCAAAATATTGCCCAGCGTGTAGTGCTGGTACAAGCCACCAATCCAGTCGCTGTACCAGTTCATATCCTGCAACACGCCATCACGGTCGTCGGGTGGGTAGATGCCCAGGTCCGACTTGAGACGCTCGGCCCATGCTTCGGGCAGGTCGCGCACGGCGAGATGGCCATCCAGCAGGTCGATCTCAAGCTGGAAACGCATGGCGCAGTGCAGGTTGTAGGTCACCTCGTCGGAGCCGACACGGATGGGTGACGGCTCGACCTTGTTGATGGCGCGGTAGAACGTCTCCAGCGGCACCGACGACAGTTGGTCGGGGAACACGGCCTGGAGGCGCGGGTAGAAGTACTCCCAGAAGCCCCAACTGCGCCCTACCATGTTCTCCCACATCCGCGACTGACTCTCGTGGACGCCCGCCGTCGCGCCGTGGCCAATGGGTGTGCCGTCGATCTCGGCGCGGATGCCCTGGCTATACAGCGCGTGGCCGGTCTCGTGCATGGTGGCGAACACGGCCTGGCGGAAGTCGCGCTCCGAGACACGCGTCGTGATGCGGGCATCGTCGCGGGAGAAGGAGGTCGAGACGGGGTGGGCGCTCTTGTCCTCGCGGCCTCGCGTCAGGTCGTAGCCAAAGCGTTGGGCGATGTCCAGGCCAAAGGCGAGCTGGTCCCTTTCAGGGAAGAATTGGAACAGACACGCGTCGTCCACGGGCGGGCGGGCGGCGATGTCCCGCGCCAGGGGCACGAGAGCGTCGCGCAGCCGGCCAAACAGGTCGCGCAGCATGGCCGCCGTCACCCCCTCGTCGCGGGCGTCGATGAGCGGGTCAGCGACGTGGTCGTAGCCGGGGAAGAAGTCGGCATACTCGCGGCTGATGTCGAGCGTCTTTTCGAGGTACGGCACCATACGCGCAAAGTCGTTGGCGGGCCGTGCCTGGGTCCACAAGCCGTAGGTCGTGGTGCGGTGGCTATCGAGCCGCGCTTTGAACTCAGCCGGGATGCGCAGGGCCTTCTCATAGTCGCGGCGAGTGACGCGGATCAAGCTGGCGTCGTCGGAGTCATAGGGCTGGCTGGCCTCGTAGGCTTGCAGGCCATCCAGCAAACGTCCCACGGCCACGTCGGTAAACTTCTCGTGAGCCAGGCGACGGAGCGTGCCGAGTTGCCGCGCCCGGTGCGCCCCGCCGCCGACGGGCATATAGGTGCGGTGGTCCCAGGTGAGGACAGCCGCCGACGTCTCAAGATGGTTGATCTCGGCCAGACGCTGCTTTAGTTCTTGCAGTTGCTTTGTCATGGTTAGTCCGCCACGGTCCAATCGCGGTAGTTCCAGTCGTGGGCGCCAAAGACGGTGGGCTTGACGCCCTGGACGCGTTTGTTGACGGCGTAGATATCGAGACGATCATACAGATACAGGGCGACGTACTGCTCCTGTATCTGCTTCTGGGCGTCCTTGACACACGCCAGACGCTTGGCAGGGTCCATCTCGTTAGCGACACATTCCAGCGTCTTGTCGACGTCGGGGCTGACGAAGCCAAAGGCGTTGTTGCCGGTGGGGTTCGTCTTGCAGTCCTTGATGTTCTTCGACAAGAAGTAGTTGACCAACGTCGAGGGCGTCTCCACCCCGGTGGGCTTGAGGCTAAAGCCCATCATGTCGAAGGCGCTTGTCCCCCACACCCCGCTGTCGCCACAACTGCCAAACAGCTTGGCCGAG
>CAZLBQ010000833.1:0-1908 GCA_964557745.1 uncultured Anaerolineales bacterium | reverse complement strand
CAAGCCTCGTCGGCCTGCCCCTCGTTGGCCTGGCGATGGCCCGCTGGGGCTGGCAGTCGCCGTACTGGGGCCTGGCCGCGCTGGGCGTCGTCAGCCTGCTCGTCGCCCGCTGGGGCTTCGCGGCGCGGGACGAGCGCCCGCTGCCGACGACGCGTCCGCCCATCCTGCAGAACTTCGCCGCTGCCCTGGCCCACCCCAGCGTGCGCTGGATGTGGCTGGTGACACTGGCCGTCGTCATTGGCAACGATGTCATCCTGATTATCTACGGCACGTGGCTGGAGAGCGCCTACGGGCTGAGCGCCGCCGGGTTGGGAACGGTCGCCATCGCCACGGGGCTAGCGGAACTGGTGGGCGAGGGCGTGTCGGCGGCGCTGCTGGACCGCGTGGGCAAGAAGCGCGGCATCCTGGCCGGGCTGGCGCTGCTGCTCGCCTCCTTCCCGACCCTGCCCATCCTCGGCGGCTACGGCGTGGCGGGGGCGGGGGCGGGTCTCGTTCTCGTCCTGTTCGCCTTCGAGTTCGCCTACATCTCGTGCATCCCCCTGGTGTCCGAACTCGTGCCCAGCGCCCGCGCCACGACCCTCTCCCTCAATAGTACCGCCAGCCAGACCGGCCGCGTCCTCGGCTCGTTGCTAGGCCCGCTGGTGTGGGGCGCGGCGGGGCTGTGGGGCAGCGTCGGCGTGTCCTCGGCGCTCACCTTCGCCGCCGGCTTGATGTTGCTGGTGAAGGTCCGCGAGGGTACTCACCCCAAAACTGTTTGCCCTTCTACGGGCCACGATGTATAATCAGGCCCACCTCATCGCTGCCATCCCTTTAGGAGGCGTCCATGGAAATCAGCACCAAAGAACTGAAGCGCGTCATCCTGGTCTCGCCGGTTGGGCGAATTGACCACCAAACCGCGCCGGAGTTGCAGAAGGCGCTCGATGATCTCATCGAGAACGGACAATTCAAACTGGTCGTCGATATGTCGGGTGTCAACTACATCAGTTCGGCGGGGCTGCGCGTCCTGCTGGCCGCGCGCAAGTCGGTAAAGCGCTGGAACCGGGGCGACCTCCGCCTGGCCCACCTCCAGCCCTACGTGCGTGACACGCTGGAATTGGTCGGGTTTACCCGCATCTTCGAAATCTACGACGACGTCGTCGAAGCCGTGGGGAGTTTCTAGCCAGCGTCAAGTCTCAAGGGGTAAGCCCCTTACTTGTCGCCCGGCCCGTGTGCGTATGGACCTCTTACGCGAGTATCGCCAATCTCTAGCCGAGCAGTCGCCGCCGATGGCGGTAGGCGACGGGGAGTTGGCGGAGATCGAGACATTCCTGAGTTGGCTGGCCGCCGCAGGCCAGCCAAACGCTGTCTCGCGTACTGCCCTCGTCCAGTATCGCGCCTCGCTGGTCGAAGATGACACAGCCGACCGCGCGAGCGTGCGGGCGCGCCTGGCCCCGGTGCGCCGCTTCGTCACCTGGTACGAGGCCGCCCATCCCACGCGCTCCCTCGTGGGTGTCGGGGCGGGACATGATGACCGCCTCGTCGCGGAGTTGCAGACGCTGAAGACGGTCGCCGAGACGCTCAACCAGGCAGTGGAGGTCGAGGAGGCGGTGGACGCGGCGCTGGCCGAAGTCACGGCCTTGCTCGGGCTGGGCACAGGCTGGGTCTTCCTGCTCGACGACAGCGATAGCTTCGTGCCGGTCGCCAGCATCGGCCTGCCGCCGGGCCTGGCCGAGAACGATCAGGCCGAGCTACGGCGCCGCCCCGACTGCGAGTGCCAGTGGCAGTTGCGGACCGGCGCGCTCAAGCGGGCGGTGAACATCGTCAAGTGCAGCCGGCTGGCCGAAGCGCCCGGCGACACCGGCGGGCTGTGCTACCACGCCAGCATCCCCATCCGCGCCCGCAAGCGCGTGGTGGGTATCCTCAACGTCA
>CAZLBQ010000832.1:0-1912 GCA_964557745.1 uncultured Anaerolineales bacterium | reverse complement strand
GCGTCGGCGTCGGGCAGCGTGTTGACCAGAGTGAGCGTGTCGCTGCCGGTGAGGCAGGGGGCGAGAGCGGCCGCGGCATCGGCGACACAGGCGAAGCTCGCCCGCGCCAGGACGCGGTCGCTGGCCTGCGTGCGGCCACCCGTGATGCGGCCCAGGACGCGGTGCTCGGCCTCGACACCGAGAATCTGGCCCGCCACTTGCGCCAGGAGGGGCTGGCCCAACTGGGCGAAGCGCTGCATGGCGGCCAGGTAGGCGGCGATGAAGGCGCTCTCCAGCGTCTCCAACAGGTCCAGGAAGGTCGGCAAGTCGTCGAAGACGGCGGGCGGGAAGAAGAAGCGCGTCGGCGGGGCGGCCGCGCCTTTGTCGCGCAGAAAGGCGAGGTGCGTCGCCTCCTCGCTCAGGGCAGCCTGGAAGTACCACTGGCGCGTCGCTGGCAGGGCATGGAAGAAGCCGCCCTGGATGGCGTGGTAGTAGAAGGTGATGCCCAGCGCTTCGGCGACCGCAGCGATGTCGAGCATCTGCTGGACGGTGTCCTGGCACGTCGCCGCCTGGGCGAAGGGGACCACGGCGGCGGCGAAGCCCTGGACGGCGGCGTCCACTTCGGCGTCGGTGGGCATGGCGAGCGGGCCCTGGTAGCCGCCCGCGCCCGTCAAGTACAGGCTGAGCGCGCCGAGGGTCTGGCTGACGCAGTCGAGGGTGGCGCGCTCGAAGCATAGGTTGTTGGGCGGCGGGGGCGTGTTCCCGGCTAGCTCGCGGCCCAGGATGCGGTGCTCGGCCTCGATGCCGACAATCTGGCCGGCGATCTCAGCCAGGACGGGCTGGTCCATCTCGGTGAAGCGGCGGGCGGCGGCCAGGTAGGCGCTCATGAACTCCGTCTCGAGCTTCTCAATGGTGGTGACGAAGACGCTGAAGTCGTTGAAGCCAAAGGCGCGCGGTGGAAAGTAGAACTGGGTGGCGAGAGGCGTGGCCCCGTTCTGGACCAGGTAGCGGAAGTGGAAACGCTCCTGGTCCAGGGCGGTGCGGAAGTAGGCTTGATAGGCGGCGGGCAGGCGGACGAAGAACTCGCTCTGGACCGCGCGGTAGTAGAAGGTCAGCGCCAGGGCCTCGGCGGTGGCAGCCAGGTCGAGGATGCGGCCCAGCGATTCGACACACGGCGACACGAGGCTGGCGGGTTGCTGAGGCGCGCCCGCCCCTGGCAGGCCGCCCGGCAGGAGTGCGCTGCCGGCCGCCAACGCTGCGAGGCGAAGGAAGGAGCGGCGAGTGAGCCGATCGCCATGCCAACTCATGGGACGCGACCTTCGCTGTAGCTCATCACGCCACCACAGCGGGCATGAAACCTAACTGGCGCATCAGACCGGCGTCGTCGTCGTGCCGCCAGAACTCGACCACCTTGCCGTCCACGACGCGCAGGACCTCGACGCCGTCAATCTGGACGTCACAGCCCGTCGGCGGCAGGCCCATGAAGGGGCCGGTGTGGCGGGCGATGTGGGTATGGAGGACCGTGACGTAGTCGCCGTCGATCAGCATGCGGTGGATGACAGCCCTGTGCTCGGGGAAGCCGGTCTTGAAGCCCAGGAGCATCTGGCGGAAGGCCTCCGCGCCCTGGACCGTGCCCATCATCGGGTCGTGGATGACCATGTCGGGCGCGCACAGGGCAAGCATGCCGTCCAGGTTGTAGTCGTTGTTGAGTTCATCGTATAGGGCGGCGACGGTGTACTTGTTCATCTCAGCGGTCATCGTCTGGTCTCCCTGGGGTGACTGGTATTGTTTCACGGGGGAGACGCAGCGCGGCGGATGACAGATTTCAGCAGCAGGCGCTGCTTGTCGTCGCCTGACACGGCGTATCCCACTAGAGCGTGACCCTATTTCATCCCTATGGCTGGTGCGGCCACGGTCGGAATCGGGGACAATG
>CAZLBQ010000831.1:0-1914 GCA_964557745.1 uncultured Anaerolineales bacterium | reverse complement strand
TCTCGAACATGCCGCCCCCGGCGAGCTTGATAAAGTAGACTTTGCCCTCTTCGGCGAAGGCGGTCGTGAAGCCCAATGTGTCGCAGTACCAGCGCGCGAGGGCGGCCGGGTCCGAGGCGAAGATGGCGATGTGCTCGATGGCCTTGATCATGAGGAGTCCTCCAGGTCGGTTGTTAGGATAATTCGCTGAGGGGGACGGTCCGCCCGCCTTCCGCCACCGAACGGTCGATGGCGGTCAGGATCGCCATGACCTCCAGCGCCCAGTCGATGGGGAAAGGCGGCTCACCTGTCTCGAACATGGTCAGGATGCGCGCGAGGGTCTCGCGGTAGTAGGCCGCGTGGTCCTGGATGGCGACGCGCGCCGCGCCCTGCTCGGCGTAGACCTGGGCGTGGTAGACCGGCGGACTGCTGCGGAGCAGGTTGACGACGCCACGGCGGTCGTCGGCATAGGTCACGACGGCGACATCGACGGCTGGGGTGCGGTGGGTTGTGACGGCGACAGCGCCCGGGCCGGCCAAGGTGTGCAGCATCTCGACGGCGTGGACGCAGTAGAAGAAGGGGTGCCGGGCGCGCGGGTCGGGGAAGGCGCCAGCGGCCGGTCCCGTGGCCGTGACGAGGCGCGGCCCGCCGAGGCGGGCCAGCTCCGTCTGGGCGGCCTGGACCTCCGGCGCGTAGCGCAGCGCCGAGCACGACATGAGCGGGATGCCCTGTTCGCGGGCCATCTCGACAAGGGTGCGCGCCGAGGTCAGGTCGTTGGTGAAGGGCTTGTCCACGAAGGTCGGGAGCCGCGCCTGGAGGGCCAGGCGGGCCGCCGGGTGATCGTCGCCGTAGCGGTGGACCACCATCACGGCGTCGACCCCGCTGACGGCGTCGGCGGGGTGCTCCACAACCTCCACGATGTCGCACTGCTCGGCCTTGTGGCGCGCCTGCGCGCGGTCCTCGCCCCACAGCTTGACGACGCGGGCGCGGTCGGCGAAGGGGCCACCCGGGGCCATCAGCCGGGCGTAGGCCTCGGTATGGGTACTGTCCGCCCCCAACATGCCAATGCGAATCACTGTCCCTTGCCTCGCTTTGCCGAATGTCGACATGATTATATTATCCTATCGCTGGCATGTCAATCGATTTGACTATTCCTGGGCTTCTGCTTTAATCATGACGTCTCCAGGGACCAGGTCCACACAGATTGGCGGGATTACTAAGATTTGCAGAATGGACAATTGCCATGGCCGATTACCAACCTGTGCTTCTCACGGAGGGCTGCAACGTCGGGACGGACTTCATCGGTCCGGACGCTCGGCCGCCGCTCGGCGCGCAGACGTTTCACGGCCTGCCGTTCGTGATTGGGGCGGCGGAGCCTGCCCCCGAGCGCTGCTTTGTCGGCTTCGCGGGGCAAGATGGGGCGCAAACGGGCGTGACGATTCCCCTCGGTCAGACGGTCCGCCACATCATCTTCGCTCACACCCTGCTGGAGTCACGCCTGCGCGAGGGCGAGTCGGTCGGCCACGTCGTCGCCCACTACGTCTTTCGCTACGCCGACGGCGAGACGGTCCGCGTCCCGATCCGCGAGCGCTTCGAGACGGCCATCGTCCCCACGGCCTGGGGCCAGCGGCCCTTCCTGGCCGTCCCCGACCGCCTAGACGGCCTGCTGCCCCGCTACCACGGGGCGTGGCAAGACGCGGGCTGGCGCCAGGCGGAAGTTGTTCAGGACGGGCCACAGGCCTACTACCTCTGGGCGTGGACTAATCCGCAGCCGGACCGCGTCATCGCCTCGGTAACGGTCGAACCCACGGACCGCAAGTTCCTCGTCGCCGCCGTCACCCTGGGCCACGTCGATGAGCCGCCCTTCATGCGCGCGGGGAAGCGGCGCTGGGGCGGGCCGCTGGGAAGCGGCGTCGATACCGACAATAACGCCGA
>CAZLBQ010000830.1:0-1917 GCA_964557745.1 uncultured Anaerolineales bacterium | reverse complement strand
TGAGGGAGAACAGGGCCACGAACATCAGCGGCGTGTCGAACATGCCGCGCGCCAGGTTGACCAGCGCGCCCAGCCCGGTGTCCGAGCCGACAAACTCACCGACCACGGCCCCGATGACCGACAGCGTCACGCCCATGCGGATGCCGCCGAACAGGATGGGCAGCGAGGCGGGCGCTTCGAGCTTGGTGAACACCTGCCAGGGCGTGGCATTCAGGCTGCGCATCAAGTCGCGGCTCTGGGGGTCGACGCTGCGCAGCGCGACGACGGTATTGACCAGGATGGGGAAGAAGACGACCAGGGCGCAGACCAGGACCTTGCTGGCGAGGCCGTGGCCGAACCACAACACGAGCAGCGGGGCCAGCGCGACGATGGGCACCGACTGCGAGGCGACGATGTAGGGCGCGAGCAGGCGTTCCAACGTCGGCTGCTTGCCGATAGCGTAGCCGATAATGGCCGCGACGATGAAGCCCAGGCTGAAGCCGAGCAGCGCCTCCGTGACGGTCGTTGCCGCGTGGCGCAGCAGCGTGCCATCGGCGAGGGCAGCGGCGAAGCGTTGGGCGACGAGGGCGGGGCCGGGCAGGATAAAGGGCGGGTAGGCCTGAGCCACCAGCGCCCACAGCGCGACGGCGGCCACGACGCTAAGCGGCGCGAGGGCCAGCGTCAGCCACTGGCGGCCCGCCGCCTGGCGGGTCTGGGCCGCCCGGCCCACGGCCTTCCCCTTGAGCTTGAGAGCGGAACGTTCAGCATTCAACAACACAGCCAACTCCTCGGCAACGAAAAATGCCCCGTCTATACAGACACGGGGCATGGCAAAAGCATTACACGCGCCGCGACCGCCCCGCGAGAGCAGGAGGGACGCCGCCAGCGTGACACAGGGCGCCTGGCGGCCCGGCCAGCCCGACAAAAAACCCGAAGTCCTGGCGGAACTCCGGGGGCGGGAAAGCGCGGGCATACCGTCGAGCGGCTCGCTCGACCGGCGCCTGTCAACCTTCTACTATCCGGACTATACCGTCGGCTCTGGCGTTCGACCAGATCATGCTACTCGCATCTCTGCTTTGGCTCGCGGGCTTGGCGCAACGCGCCCCACCGCCGATCGGGAATTGACCCCTAAGGGTCTCACCCTGCCCCGAAGGTCTGAATTATTTGGTTTTTTGCACAAGTAGAGTATAGAATATTCGGCGGCATTTGTCAATGCAGAAACGACAACTCAACCTTATCGCCGGGTGGTGACCACGAAGTCGGCACTCCAACTCAAGACCTCGTGTAGGATTATGTCAAAGTCCCTACCACCCATTGCTCTCGACTCGCTCCTGCTGCTCGCCATCCTGTTCCCGTGGACCTTTGTGCGCGAAGCCTTCATCGACGCCCAGACCTTCGTGCTGCCCTACCACACCCTGGGCGCGTTTCGCGCCATCGCGTATGTCCTCGGCGTCGCCTACCTGATTGTCGGCTACTTCAGCCGCCGCGCCGATATCGGGGGGCGGCTCGTCGTCCTGGCGCTGATCATCTCGACCATTGTCATCGCGCCGACCCTGACATCCATCACCCTGCGCTGGCTGTCGGGCGACCCGGCGCGCTATGTCCACGACAACCCGATCCAGATCGAAGAGGCGGCAAAGTTCTTGCTACACGGCATTGATCCCTACGGCGCGGACTACTTCCAGACGCCGCTGGCGCAGTGGCCGTATCACGGGCCGACGTTCAGCTACGACCCGAACGCCGTCAAGCCGGATAACTGGGACATCAACCCGGCCCTCTATCACGTCGTCAGCCTACCGACCGGGTTCCTGCCAGCGGTGCCAGGCGTCGCCCTGTTCTCGCTCACCCGGTACTGGTTCGACGCTCGCCTGATGTATCTCGCCGCCTATCTCCTGGCCCTGTGGCTGGTGGGCGTGCTGGTCGAAGACCCGGTCCTGC
>CAZLBQ010000829.1:0-1917 GCA_964557745.1 uncultured Anaerolineales bacterium | reverse complement strand
CGGCGAGGCCAGCCCCCTCGACGACGACGGGCGAACCCTAGGCCGCCTGTACCTGCAGCCCGTGTACGTCTACCCGTCGGACTCGCCGCCGCTCCCCTTCACAAGCGACCCGACGCTCAAACTGCTGGCCGACATGACGGGCGGTATCAGCTTGCTCGACGTGACGTGGGAGCAGCCGTCGCGCCGCACGCTCCAGGTTGCGCTGACCTGGGGGGCGCGCCGCGCGCTGGCCGACAATTATGTCACGTCTATTCGAGTGTTGGACTTGAGTGGGAATCGGGTTGCGGGCGTCGACCAGGCGCCGGGCTATGGCTTCCTGCCCACGACAGCCTGGCCGCCGGGCCAGCGCGTCTATGACCGCCGACGTGTCGAACTGCCGGGCGGCCTCGCGGCGGGGACGTACCGCCTGGAGATCATTCTCTACGAGCGGGTGACTCAGGCCGAGCTAGGGCGCGCTCTGGTCGACGGCGTGCGCCTCCAGGCCGTGCCGCCGTGAGGGGCGACACTGTCGCGCCGACTTGAGTCGGCTGCATGCCGAGAATTTCCACGTTGTAAACGACATGCGCCGAGGCGAGAACGGCTATGGGCGTCATGCCGAACGCAGTGAGGTATCTGCTCTGGGAACGCACCCAGAGGAGCCCCCTCGCTGCGTTCAGGGTGACAGAGGCTACCGCACGGTGAGCACGGTCGGCTCGTCGCCCTGGCCCAGCTTGAGCAGCCGCTCGTCGTTGACGCCCAGTGGCGTCGCCGTGAAGGCGTCGTACAGGCCGACGGTGATGTCGATGGGACCGTTGGCATCGGCGGGCAGCCGCAGGCGGCGGCGGTCCTCCACCCGCATCCCCGCCACCCATTTAAGGGTAGGCGCCGCCCCCCCGGCTGGCGTGCCGTCGTTCTGCGCCGTCCACCCCGCGCCCCGCGCCTTGACCGTGACGCTGTAGTCGTGTGTTAGGGGCCGCAGCGCCAGCCACGTCAAGTCCACCACCAGGTCGCGCCCATCGCGCTGCGCCGTTACCCCCACCAGCGCCGCCTCGCCGCCATAGTCCAGCCAGCGCGTGTCGGTCGGCCCCACCAGCAGCATGGCGCTCCGCTCCCCGCGCAACGTCACCGGCGCGAGGGTCGGTAGGTCCACCGCCGTCAGCACGTACTGGCCTACGGGCGCGGCGGGAACGCTTAGGGGGGCCACAGTCGCGCCCGCCTGCTCGACGCGGATGTCCGCCACGCCCGCCCCCTCCCGCCGCCAGGCGAGGGTGAGCCTCGGCACAGCCTGGGTCGTGTCGACGCTCCACCCCACAAGTGTCACGGCGTCGCTCACCGCCGCCCGCGTCAGGTTGGCCAGCATCGGCAGCGCGGTCTCCCCGCTCACCTGGATTTCCCCCAACGGCGTCGGCGCAGGGCTAAGCTCGGTCAACCCACCGGGTCCGGTTCGATAGGCGCCGGCGACGAGCCGATACGGCCCCGGCGGCGTGGTCGGCAGGACGGGGACGACGTGGCGCGTCACCACCCGCCGCCCCGCCCCCAACTCCTCTAGTGGTCGGCTCACATCCGCCTGGCCCACGACCTGGCCGCCCGCGTCGAGCAGGTGGACGTAGAACGAGGTCGCCGCGGGCGCGGGCCGCTCAAATCGCCAATAGAGGTCAATGACAACCGCTCGGTCCGGCTCGACCACCAGCGGAGCCAGACCGCGCGCCGCTTCCAGACGCAGACCATCAGCGACGGTCACGTCGATGGGCATGGCGTCGGGCGGAACGGGCGGCTCGCCGCGCAGCGCCAGGAAACCCTCGGCCAGCGGCGCGAGGTTGAAGGGCGCGCCGCCATAGGTCCCGTAGCGGTTGGTGGCGACGGCCGGGCCTGCCTGCGTCGCCCCGTCGAGCGTCCGCCGCCACGTCTGCGGGTACTCCTCCGCGCCGGCCGGGGCGA
>CAZLBQ010000828.1:0-1919 GCA_964557745.1 uncultured Anaerolineales bacterium | reverse complement strand
AGGCGCTGGGGGATGGGGAATTTGCTGCTCACCTTCACGTTGACATTCCCTTGCCCCAGGAGTACAATGGCTGTAAACGTTTCCAAGGTGAACTGGGCAGGCGGTCGGTATGGCGAAGAGCGCGACTATTGTGGACGTGGCGAAGGCGGCCGGGGTGTCCCTAGCGACGGTGTCGCGGGTGCTCAACAACGAGGACCATGTCCGCCCGGAGAAGCGCGAGCGCGTCTTGCAGGCGATGTCCCAACTGGGCTACACCGTCAACCAGCAGGCGCGCAGCCTGCGCGGTGGCCGCTCCAACACCGTCGGGCTGGTGGTGCGCGACCTGGGCAGCGGCTACGTCGGCGAGATTGTGCGGGGCATCGACCAGGAGCTAGACAACGCTAACTATGACCTGGTGCTCTACACGACCCACCGCAGCGAGCGCCGCGACTTCGCCCACATGGCCGCCATGACGCGCGGCCTCATCGACGGCCTGCTCCTCGTCCTGCCCCGCGACCCGAGCGCCTATGTCCGCACCCTGCGCCAGCGCCAGTTTCCCTACGTCGTCATCGACCACCAGGGCGTGGACGACCGTGGCCCCGCCGTCCGCGCCCAGCACCGCCAGGGCGCGTATGACGCCACCCGCTACCTCATCCGCCAGGGACACCGCCGCATCGGCTTCATCGCCGGCCCGCCGGACATCTTCGCTGCGCGGGAGCGGCTTGAGGGCTATAAAGCTGCTCTGCGCGACGCCGGCCTGCCCATCGACCCGCTGCTGGTCCACGAGGGCGACTTCTTCCAGCCGCGCGGCTACAGCGCCGCCGTCGAGTTGCTGGCCCTGGCCGAGCGGCCCACCGCCATTTTCGCCGCCAACGACCTGACGGCCTTTGGCGTCATGGAGGCGGCGCGTGACCACGGCCTCAAGATACCGGGCGACATCTCGATTGTCGGCTTCGACGACATCCCCCAGGCTACCCACGTCCACCCTGCGCTGACCACGGTCCACCAGCCCCTTGAAGAGATGGGCCGCCTGGGCGCGCGCCTGCTGCTTGAACTGATTGATGACCCGAACCGCGCGCCGGAGATCATCGACGCGCCAACGGAACTGATTGTCCGAGCGACGACGCGCTCGCTGCGCGTGCGGTTGCTCTAACCCCTGTTTCTTCTGCCAGGAGGCATGCCCATGTCTGACCAGTTTACCCCGCGCCCCGAGGACCACTTCACGTTTGGCCTGTGGACGGTCGGCAATGTCGGCCGCGACCCCTTCGGCAACCCCGTGCGCGAGCCGCTCTCGCCCGTCGAACTCGTTCACCTGCTGGCCGAGGTGGGCGCGTACGGTGTCAACTTCCACGACAACGACCTGGTGCCCATCGACGCCACGCCCGCCGAGCGCGACCGCATCGTGGCCGACTTCAAACGGGCGCTCCAGGACACGGGCCTCGTCGTCCCCATGGCGACGACCAACCTGTTTACCGACCCGGCCTTCAAGGACGGCGCGTTTACGTCTACCGATTCCCGCGTTCGCGCCTACGCCCTGCAGAAAACCATGCGGGCCATTGACCTGGGCGTCGAGCTGGGCGCGCAGATCTACGTGTTCTGGGGTGGGCGCGAGGGGACGGAGACCGACGCGGGCAAGAATCCCGCCGAGGCCACCAAGCGCTTCCGCGAGGCGATGAACTTCCTGTGCGAGTACGTCCTCGACCAGGGCTACGACCTCAAGTTCGCCCTGGAGGCCAAGCCCAACGAGCCGCGTGGCGACATCTACCTCGCTACGTCCGGCCACATGCTGGCCTTCATCGCCACCCTGGACCATCCGGACATGGTCGGTCTCAACCCCGAAGTCGCTCACGAGCAGATGGCCGGCCTCAACTTCCTGCACAACGTTGCCCAGGCGTGGGACGCGGGCAAGCTGTTCCACATCGACCTCAACGACCAGAACT